>JBBRVT010000073.1:0-12924 GCA_038246615.1 Burkholderiales bacterium | reverse complement strand
TTGTATCAGGGGGCGGCAGCAGACATCCTGTTCGCGCGGATGTCGGCTTCGGCCATGGTGCTCAGGTCGTCGGCGCCGACTGGCCGGTCGCGGTCGAAATCGTCGGGAAAGTCCAGATGGTGGGCGATGCGGCTGCGCATGTCGGGTTTGCTCGGGAAGAAGGTGTCCATGCGGTCCTTGTAGCCGAGCAGGTCGTCACGCGCCGCGCTCACCACACCGCCACTTCCCACATGGCCCGGGCGATGCAGGATCTGCGCCATGCGCAGGGCCACGGTGGTCTTGCCGGTGCCAGGCTTGCCCGGGAAGCACAGGTGCAGGCTGGGTTTTGGCGGTGGCACCCAGCAGCGGGCGGCCTGACTTGTCCGGCCAGTCACGTTCGACGACCACGCCGGTGCGCAGGCCCTGGATGGTCTTGATGCTGGCCACCGGGATGCGAATGCCCGCCTGCCGGGCCGCCTTCAACACCATGAAGCTTGACACATTGCCGATCAGGCTGGCCGTCATGCAGGGGATCGAGCCCTCTTCGACCACGATGCTGTCGCAGGCGATCTGGCGGTGCTTCAGAACGCCTGCGGGGTAACGCGTCTTCTTGTCGGTGAACCGTGAGCCGGCCTGGCTGGCGAAAGTGGTGGCTTCAACGGCTTGGTTCACAGGGGTCTCAGCGGGTTGACCACCGCCAGCGGCGGCTGGACTGCACGCGGTGGGCCCTGACTGTAAACAATCGGTAGATTCAGTGAAAGTCAGACTTCATTGGCTTTGAGATAAGCTTTAACTTAACTCAAAGCGCCGACCAATGAATGTCACCTTCCGCCAACTGCGCGTGTTTGCCGAGGTGGCCCGCCTCAGCAGCGTGCAGCGCGCCGCCGAAGCATTGCACCTCACGCCACCGGCGGTGAGCATGCAGATCAAGGAGATCGAGGGCCAGGTCGGCCTGCCGCTGTTCGACCGCGTGGGCCGGCGGTTGAGCCTGTCCACCGCCGGCGAGTACTTCCTGGTCTACGCCCGGCGCCTGCTGGGCACGCTGAAGGAAGCCGACGATGCGATGGCGCGCTTCAAGCGCATCGAGTCGGGGCTGCTCACGGTGGGCATGGTCAGCTCGGCCAAATACTTCCTGCCGCAGTTGCTGGCGCAGTTCCATGCCGAGCATCCGGCCATCGAAGTGCGGCTGCGGCTGGGCAACCGCGAACAGCTGGCTGCCGGGATGCAGGCCAACGAGATCGACTTGTCGGTCATGGGCCGCCCGCCCAAGGACTTCGCCAACCGCGCCGAGCCATTCGCGATGCACCCGCACGTGCTGGTCACCGCGCCCGGCCATGGCTTTGCACAGGGCGAAGACGTCCCCGCTGCCGCGCTGGCGCGCGAGCGTTTCATCGTGCGCGAGCCTGGCTCGGGCACCCGCGCGGCCCTGGAAGAGTACCTGGAGCGTCACCATCTGCAGCCGATGTACGCGATGGAGATGAACAACACCGAGGCGATCAAGCAGGCGGTGATGGCCGGCATGGGTGTGAGCCTGATCTCGCTGCACACCATCGGCCTGGAATGGCGCAACGGCCTGATCGCCGCCCCGGCGGTGGAAGGCCTGCCGCTGATGCGGCGCTGGCATGTGGTGTCGACTGCCGGCAAGCTGCTGTCACCGGCTGCCGAAGCCCTGCGCTACTTCGTGCTGGAACGCGGAGAGGCGCATCTGGCGGCGATGTTCGCCGAGTCCGGCGGCGGGCTCTGAAACCACCTGCCGGCGGCGCGGCGGGCAGGCCGGCGTGCATTCGTCACGCGAAGGGACCATGGTGCAGGCAGCACCCCCTCAAATGGGTGGCCCGACCCCCGGGTTACGGGCCCCCGGTGCCTTGAGGCATTCATGTAACGATCGGATACTTCCTCATATGGAAAATTTCTCGACACATCAAGTGGCCTTGCTGCCCCGGGCCGCCAATCTGGCCACTTTGGCCGTGGTGGTGGCTGCCACCTGGTGGTCAAGCGCCCAGCGGCCTGCTGAACAGCCGGCGTTGGCAGCCCAGTCGGTCGAAAATGTCAGCGCTGGCAACAATCCTGCCTCCCTGCCCCAGCAACAGGCCACCGGCCTGGCGGCCACCGGTGGCAACGCGCACTGGCCAGTGCAGGCCGGCAAATTGCCGCACGATGGCCTGCAGGCGGTGGGCTTCCAGCCCCGCGCCACCCGCTGACCAGCGCCACTGGCCGCACGCCGGCAGGTCAGATCGCACGACGCTCAGATCGCACAACGCACCGGTTGCGCGCCCAGCACCGCCACCAGCACGGCGGGCTTCAACCCCAGCAGATAGCCGCGCCGCCCGCCGTTGATCAGCAGGTCCGGCAGCTCCAGCACCGTGGCCTCCACATACACCGGCATGGCCTTGCGGGTGCCGAAGGGCGAGGTACCGCCGACCAGGTAGCCGCTGTGGCGCTGCGCCACCTCGGGCTTGCAGGCTTCCACGCTCTTGGCACCGATGGCCCGCGCCAGGTTCTTGGTGCTGACCTGCCGGTCGCCGTGCATCAGCACGATCAGTGGCTCGGCGCGCTCGTTCTGCATCACCAGGGTCTTGACCACCGCATGCTCGGGCCAGCCCAGCTGGCGCGCTGATTCAGCCGTGCCGCCGCGCTCGACATAGTCGTACACATGCTCGGTGAAGGCCATGCCAGCCGCCCGCAGGCACTGGGTGGCCGGTGTCTCGCTGACGTGCCTGTCCTTCTTCGCCATGGCCGCCGCCCGGGCCGGTCACTGGGCCGGGTCGCGCAGCTCCCAGCGCACCGCGTCGATGGCGGCCAGCAGTTCGGGCGACAGCGTGGTGCCCCAGGCCGCCAGGCATTCATCGAGCTGCGCCGCGCTGGTCACGCCGATGATGGTGCTGGCGACGCGCCAGTTGGTGTAGCAGAACGCCAGCGCCATCTGCGTGGGCGTGAGGCCGTGGTCGCGCGCCAGCGCGTTGTAGCGCCGCGCCGCCGCCAGGGACTCGGGGCGGGCCCAGCGCTGCTTGCGCATGCTCTCGAACCGGGCGATGCGGCCCAGCGCTGGCTGCGCCGCATCGAAACCGGGGCCGTCGTACTTGCCGGTGAGCGCGCCGAAGCCCAGCGGGCTGTAGGCCAGCAGGCCCACGCCGCTGCGCAGCAGGGTCTCGTCCAGGCCGTTGTCCACCACGCGGTTGACCAGCGCATAGGGGTTCTGCACCGACACCACCCGGGGCAGGCCATGCAGTTCGGCCAGGCGCAGAAATTCGCCCACGCCCCAGGGCGACTCGTTCGACAAGCCGATGTAGCGCACCTTGCCCGCCTGCACCAGCTTGGCCAGCGCGGCCAGCTGGTCGTGGATGGAGGTGTAGAAGCGGTCCTTGGACGGGTCGAGATACAGCCCGCCGAAGATCGCCGCATTGCGGTTGGGCCAGTGGATCTGGTAGAGGTCGATCACATCGGTCTGCAGCCGGCGCAGGCTGTCGTCGCAGGCCTGGGCGATGTGCGCAGGCTGCAGGTCGTCGGCACCGTCGCGCACCCAGGGCATGCCGCGTGACGGCCCGGCCACCTTGGTGGCCAGCACGATGCGCCCGCGCATGCCGGGGCGGGCGGCCAGCCAGCGGCCGATGATGGCTTCGGTGGTGCCGTAGGTCTCGCGGCGGGCGGGCACGGCGTACATCTCGGCGGTGTCGATGAAGTCGACCCCGCGCGCCACTGCCTGGTCGAGGATGGCATGGGCGGTGGGCTCGTCGACCTGCTCGCCGAAGGTCATGGTGCCCAGGCAGATGCGGCAGACCTGCAGGCTGCTGCCGCCCAGGCTGGTGCGGGCGAAGGGGCTGTCGCGGATGGGCGTGGGGGATTCAGGGATGCTCATGCACTGATCATGCCCCCAGCGCCACCGGTGCGTTGTCGCGCGCGCACCACTCGCTCCAGGAGCCGGCATACAGCGCAGAGCCGTCCAGCCCAGCTGCCGCCAGCGCCAGCAGGTTGTGGCAGGCCGTCACGCCCGAGCCGCACTGCTGCACCAGGTCGGCAGCCTGCCGCAGACCCATCAGGGCCCGCCACTCCTGGCGCAACTGCCCGGCCGGCTTGAAGCGCCCGTCGGGCAGCAGGTTGTCGCGGAAGCAACGGTTGGCTGCGCCGGGGATGTGGCCGCCCACCGGGTCGAGGGTCTCGTTCTCGCCGCGGAAACGGTCGGGCGCGCGGGCATCGACGATCAGCCGCTGCGGCTGGCCCAGGCCGGCCAGCACCGCGTCGAAGTCCAGCAGGTCGACCAAGGGCGTGCGCAGCGTGAGCATCGCCGGCACGCGGGCTGACAGCGGGCCCGCTTGGAGTGCGCCAGCAACGGCGTCCCAGGCGGCCAGGCCACCGTCGAGCACCTGCACCTGGCTGTGGCCCAGCCAGCGCAGCATCCACCACAGCCGGGCCGCGTACATGCCGCCCGATGCGTCGTAGGCCACCACCGGTAGGTCGTCGTGGCAGCCCAGCGCACCCATGCGGGCGGCGAAGGTGGCGCGCTCGGGTAGCGGATGGCGGCCGTTGCGGCCGTCAGGCGGGGCGGACAAGTCGCGGTCGAGGTGCAGATACACCGCGCCGGGAATGTGCCATTCCAGGTGGTCTGCCTCGCCATGGGCCGGGTCGGCCAGGTCGAAGCGGCAGTCGCACACCAGCAGACGGGCGCCGGCCGCCATCTGGTCGCGCAGGGTCTGGGCCGAGATCAGGGGAAGGGTCATGAAGCCTCGCAGGTTTTCTCTGCGTCGGATTGTCCCTGGTGAGATCCGGCCTGGTCCGGCAAAGTGCGTGGCTGCACGACCAGCGAGTCAAGGTTTCCCCTCAAGTTCTCGCAGCGACAACCCGATACGCCTGGCAACGGCCCTGCGGGCCAGGTTGCAGCCCCATGCAGTTCACCGTACTCTCGCAGCTCCGGTCGCACGTCCAGGCGCCGCTGGCGCCCGCGCAGCTGCTGGCGGTGCTGGCGCCCGCCTGATCAGCCTGCGACCGGCGCCGCGAAGGCCTGCAGCCGCTCGCCGGTGACGCGGCAGATCTGCCATTCGGTCATCACCGTGGCACCCATCTTCTCGTAGAAGCGGATGGCGTTCTCGTTCCAGTCGAGCACGCTCCATTCGAAGCGGCCGTAGTCGCGCGCCACCGCCAGCGCGCCCAGGTGCTGCAGCAGCGCCTTGCCGATGCCGGCGCCGCGGCAGGCCGGCTGCACGTACAAGTCCTCCAGGTACAGCCCCGGCTTGGCCAGGAAGGTGGAGAAGTTGGTGAAGAACAGCGCGAAGGCCACCACCGGGGCGACCGGCGAGCCCGGCGCGCCCGGCGCGCCCGTCGAGTCCGGCAGCTCGGCCACAACCGCCTCCACCACCGGCCGCTCACCGAACAGGTGCGGTGCCAGGGTCTCGGGCGTGCAGCGCACCAGGTGCGACAGGTGTTCGAAATCCGCCAGCTCGGCGATCAGCGCCGAGATGGCGGGCACGTCACGCGGCTCGGCCGCGCGCAACTTGAAGTTCAACATCAAGAGATTCTGCACCGGCGCGCCGGCCCGGCCGCCCGGCTTGCCCGGCCCATGTCGCCGCACCGACAGCCCGCCACCGGCCGACGCACCTACAGTCGCCGCCATGCCCCCTGCCTACCAGCCCTTGCGCGCCACCCAGTGCCACCAGTTGCCAGTGCGGGGGCTGTCCTACCAGCTGCACCAGTGGGGCACGCCGCAGCCGGGCGTACCGCTGCTGGTGATGGTGCACGGCTTCATGGACGTGGGCGCCTCGTTCCAGTTCGTGGTCGACGCCATGGCCCGCGCCGGCGATGACCAGCGCTGCGTGGTGGCACCCGACTGGCGCGGCTTCGGCCGCAGCAGCGCACCGGCCGCCACCGATGCCTACTGGTTCGCCGACTACCTGGGCGACCTGGACGCGCTGCTCGATGCACTGTCACCCGATGCCCCGGTCGACCTGCTGGGCCACAGCATGGGCGGCAACGTGGTGATGACCTACGCCGGCGTGCGGCCGCAGCGCATCCGCCGGCTGGTCAACCTGGAAGGCTTCGGCCTGCCCGACCTGCCCGCCACCGACGCACCGGCGCGGCTGGCCACCTGGCTGGACGAGCTCAAGAAACCGCAGCGCCTGAAGCCCTATGCCAGCCTGGCCGAGGTGGCGCAGCGGCTGCAGCAGAACAACCCGCGGCTGCCGGCCGACAAGGCGCTGTGGCTGGCCGGCCAGTGGTCGGCGCCGGATGCCGACGGCCAGTGGCGGCTGCTGGCCGATGCGGCGCACAAGCGCATCAACCCGGTGCCCTACCGCGCGGCCGACGCCATCGCCACCTGGCAGCGCATCACCGCACCGCTGCTGTGGGTGCAGGGCCAGCGCAGCCGGCTCGACAGCCACTGGGGCGGCCGCTACAGCATGGCCGAATTCCAGCAGCGCCTGGCCCATGTGCCCAGCGTGCGCCAGGTGCTGCTGGCCGATGCCGGCCACATGCTGCACCATGACCAGCCCGAGGCGCTGGCGGCCGCGTTGAGCGACTTTCTGGCCTGAAAGCCCGAGCAAGTGGTGTCGCGGCTCGGCGGCCACAAATGGCGACAAACGGCGACGAACGGCGACGAACGGCCACGAACGGCCGCACAGGGCAACACAGGGCCGCACAGGGCCGCCTGACCGCCGCGCTGGTTCTGGTCAGTCCACCGGCGTCAGCTTGGCGATCGCCAGCGCCAGCCACTTGGCGCCGTGGCGGCCGAAGTTCACCTGCGCGCGCGCATCCGGCCCGCTGCCTTCCAGGGTCAATACGACGCCTTCGCCGAACTTGGTGTGGAACACCGCCTGGCCCACCCGCAGGCCATGGCTGGGCGGCGTCTTGCTGACCAGGGCCGGCGGCGCGGCGACGGCAGATGCCGCAGCCCACGACGGCGGCCGCCCCGGCTGGCGCCCGGCGCCGACCACCGAGCCCAGGCCGGTGCCGCGCTGCCAGGCCTGCTGATACTCCTTGGCATAGCCCGAGCCGAAGCCGGCGTTGCGCGGCGTCAGCCACTTCAGCGCGCCCTCGGGCAGTTCATCCAGGAAGCGGCTCTTCACGTTGTAGCGGGTCTGGCCGTGCAGCAGCCGGGTCTGGCTGAAGCTCAGGTACAGCCGCTTGCGCGCGCGGGTGATGGCCACGTACATCAGGCGGCGCTCTTCCTCCAGGCCGTCGTTGTCGCTCATCGCGTTCTCGTGCGGGAACAGCGCTTCCTCCAGACCGGTGATGAACACGCAATCGAACTCCAGGCCCTTGGCGGAGTGAACGGTCATCAGCTGGATCGCGTCCTGCCCGGCCTGGGCCTGGTTGTCGCCAGCCTCCAGCGCGGCATGGGTCAGGAAGGCGGCCAGCGGCGAGACGATCTCGCCGGTCTCGGCGTCCGGCGTCAGGTCGACATCCGCCAGCGCTGGCGGCAGGCCCAGCGCCATGGTGCCCGGCCCGCCGGTCTCGTCCACCGGCAGCGCCACCGCGTCCTTGCCGAAGCCTTCCTGGGTGACGAAGCCCTCGGCCGCATTCACCAGTTCGCCCAGGTTCTCGATGCGCTCGGCGCCTTCCTTCTCGGCCTTGTAGAAATCGACCAGGCCGGAGCTGTCGAGCACCTGCCCGATGATCTCGCGCAGCGTCAGGCCGCGGGTGCGATCGCGCAACTGGTCGACCAGGCCGGTGAAGGCCAGCAGGTTGGCGCCGCCCTTGCCCACCACGGCCCCCACGCTCTGGTACAGGCTGCGCCCGCTGCTGCGGCCGGCATCGGTCAGCAGCTCCAGCGTGCGCGCGCCGATGCCGCGGGTGGGGAAGTTGACCACCCGCAGGAACGCCGTGTCGTCGTTCGGGTTCTCCAAGAGCCGCAAGTAGGCCAGCGCATGCTTGACCTCGGCGCGCTCGAAGAAGCGCAGCCCGCCATACACCCGGTAAGGCACACCGGCGTTGAACAGCGCACTCTCCATCACCCGGCTCTGCGCATTGCTGCGGTAGAGGATGGCGATCTCGCTGCGCGGCGTGCCGCTGCGGTGCAGCTGCTGGGCTTCGTCCAGCAGCCACTGCGCCTCGGCATAGTCGCTGGTGGCCTCGGCCACCCGCACCGGCTCACCCGGGCCCGCCTCGGTGCTGAGGTTCTTGCCCAGGCGGCGCAGGTTGTGGCTGATCAGCGCATTGGCTGAATCGAGGATGTTGCCGAAGCTGCGGTAGTTGCGCTCCAGCTTGATCACCTGCTTGACCCGGTACTCGCGCTCGAAGTCGGCCATGTTGCCCACCTGCGCACCGCGGAAGGCATAGATGCTCTGGTCGTCGTCGCCCACGGCGAACACGCTCTGCTGCGACCCCGAAGATTCGGCGTTCCCCGCCCTGTCGGGCGGGGGTGCAAACATCTTCAGCCAGGCGTACTGCAGGCGGTTGGTGTCCTGGAACTCGTCGACCAGGATGTGGGCGAAGCGGTGCTGGTAGTGCTCGCGCAGCGCGGTGTTGTCGCGCATCAGCTCGTAAGTGCGCAGCATCAGCTCGGCAAAGTCGACCACGCCCTCGCGCTGGCACTGGTCTTCATAGGCCTGGTAGATCTCGACCATCTTGCGGGTCTGCGGGTCGTGCGCGTCCACGTCTTTCGGGCGCTCGCCGCTGTCCTTGCGCGCGGCGATGAACCAGCTCACCTGCTTGGGCACGAAGCGCTCTTCGTCGACGTTCATCGCCTTCATCACCCGCTTCACCGCCGACAACGAATCTGCGGTGTCCAGGATCTGGAAGCTCTGCGGCAGCGCGGCCAGCTTCCAGTGCGCCCGCAGAAAGCGGTTGCACAAGCCGTGGAAGGTGCCGATCCACAGGCCGCGCACGGGCACCGGCAACATCGCCGACAGCCGGTGCAGCATCTCCTTGGCCGCCTTGTTGGTGAAGGTGACTGCCATCAGCCCACCGGGCGACACCTGGCCGGTGGCCATCAGCCAGGCGATGCGGGTGGTGAGCACCCGGGTCTTGCCCGAGCCGGCGCCGGCCAGGATCAGGCTGGCGCCACTGGGCAGGGTGACGGCGGCCAGTTGCTCGGGGTTCAGGCCCCGCAGCAGCGTGCCGGTTCCCGGCGCCTCAGAATACTGTGCATGCATCCATCGATTCTAGGAGCCGGCCTGCTGGCTGCCGCCACCCTCTGCCACGGTGCCCCGCCAGCCTGCCCCGCGCAGGGCGCGCCGGTGGCCGAGCATTTCATTGCCGCCAACTGCCCGGATTGCTGGTCTGCGGATGCCGGCGCGCCGCCCGACGCCTGGCGCTTCGACTGGGTCACGCCTGCGGCGGACGACGACCCGCTGGCCGCCGCCGCGCTGCCCGACGCCACCGAACGGCTGCTGCGCCTGGGCGGTGCCGCCACGGGCGCGCGCAGCCAGGCCGCCCGGTCCCTGCGTGGCCTGGATCTGAAAGTGGGCGCCGGGCTGCCCTGGCACGGCTACTTCGGCCTGCAGATGACGCTGCACACGCGGGGCAAGTTCAGCCTGCCTGCTGGCGCCACCGGCTGGCTGGCCCTGGTCGAACTGCTGCCGCCCGGCAGCGAGGTCAACACCGGGCCACGCGCCCTGGTGCGCAGCGTGGCCGGCCCGCTGCCGCTGGATGGCGCCGGCCGCGCCGAGGGCCTGACCCATCTGCGCGCGTTGCGCTGGCCCGCCGGCGCCAAGCCCGAACGGCTGCAGGCGCGCGGCTGGATCGAGGCCGCCGACGGCAGCCTGCTGGCGGTGGCCGCACAGCGCTGCCCCTGAGCAAGCGTGGAGGCCCCTGGCGCCGGGGGCAGAATCACGCTCCCGCTGCTGCACCCGCCCGCTGCACCCGCCCGCTGCACCCGCACAGCGTACCCACCCACTGCACCCCGGCCCGCCATGGACATCTTCGACTACGACAACATCCTGCTGCTGCCGCGCCAGTGCCGCGTGGACAGCCGCGCCGAGTGCGACACGTCGGTGCAGTTCGGCCCGCGCCGATTCAAGCTGCCGGTGGTGCCGGCCAACATGAAGACGGTGGTCGACGAAGCCATCACCGAGCAGCTGGCCGCCGACGGCCACTTCTACGTGATGCACCGCTTCGACCTGGACACCCTGGCCTATGCCCGGCGCATGCGCGACAAGGGCCTGTTCGTGTCGATCAGTGCGGGCGTCAAGCCGGCCGACGCGGCCATGGTCGACGCCCTGGCCGCCACCGGCATCGGTGCCGACTACATCACCATCGACATCGCCCACGGCCATGCCGAGAGCGTGCGCCGCATGATCGGCCATATCAAGCAGAAGCTGCCCGATGCCTTCGTCATCGCCGGCAACGTGGGCACGCCCGAAGGCGTGATCGACCTGGAGAACTGGGGCGCCGACGCCACCAAGGTGGGCATCGGCCCGGGCAAGGTGTGCATCACCCGGCTGAAGACCGGCTTCGGCACCGGCGGCTGGCAGCTCAGCGCGCTGAAGTGGTGTGCGCGGGTGGCCAGCAAACCGATCGTGGCCGACGGCGGCATCCGCCACCACGGCGACATCGCCAAGAGCGTGCGCTTCGGCGCGGCCATGGTGATGGTGGGGTCGCTGTTTGCCGGCCACGAGGAGTCACCCGGCGCCACGGTGGAGGTGGATGGCAAGCGCTACAAGGAGTACTACGGCAGCGCCAGCGACTTCAACAAGGGCGAGTACAAGCATGTGGAAGGCAAGCGCATCCTCGAGCCCATCAAGGGCCGCCTGGCCGACACCCTGCGCGAGATGCATGAAGACCTGCAGAGCAGCATCAGCTATTCCGGTGGCCGCATGCTGGCCGACCTGAAGAAGGTGAACTACGTTGTCCTGGGCGGTGAGAACGCCGGCGAGCACCTGTTGATGTAGAACCCCGCAGCTCCGCAGCCCCGGGGCCCCGGCTCCTCGGGGCTTTCCCTGGCTTCTGCGGTTTTGCGGCAGGCAGGGCACCGGGCTTGCGTACAGTCGCGCCCACATTGCAGGCCTGCAAAGGGCCAGCGCAGATTCGCCATGGCAGCCCTCGCGCAGCACCCTGGCACCTTCCTTGATTCCTGCAGGAGACACCGTGCAACTGCTCTTGAAACTCTCGCGTGCCATTGACGCGATCAACACCTTGATCGGCAAGCTCACCATGTGGCTGGTGCTGGCCGCCGTGCTGATCAGCGCCACCAATGCCATCGTCCGCAAGGCCTTCGACATCAGCTCGAACGCGTTCCTGGAAATCCAGTGGTACCTGTTCGCCGCCGTGTTCATGCTGGGCGCGGGCTATGTGATGCTGAAGAACGCCCATGTGCGCATCGACTTCATCAGCAACAAGCTCAGCAAGCGCACCAACGCCATCATCGACGCCGTCGGCATCGTGCTGTTCACCATCCCGCTGTCGGTCATCATGATCAACCTGGGCTGGCCGCTGTTCATGCGCGCCTGGGTCAGCGGCGAGATGAGCCAGAACGCCGGCGGCCTGATCCGCTGGCCGGTGATGCTGCTGATTCCGCTGGGCTTTGCGCTGCTGGTGCTGCAGTGCGTGTCGGAGCTGACCAAGCGCATCGCCTACCTGACAGGCCATAGCGCCGAGCCATTCACCGAATTCGAGGACAGGCTCGCGGAACAGAAGTTCGCCGAGGCCCTGGCCGAAGAAGCCGCACGCCGCGAAGCCGCGCTGCTGGTGGCGAAGGCGAGCTGACATGACCGCCTTCATCGCACAGAACTTTGTCCCGCTGATGTTCACGGGGCTGTTCTTCTTCCTGCTCACCGGCATCCCGGTGGCTTTCGGGCTGGCAGCCACGGGCCTGCTCTTCGGCTTCGTCGGCATGGAGGCCGGGCTCTTCCCGAGCAACCTGTTCCAGGCGCTGCCGCTGCGGGTGATGGGCATCATGCAGAACGACACGCTGCTGGCGATCCCGTTCTTCACCTTCATGGGGATCATCCTCGAACGCTCGGGCATGGCCGAGGACCTGCTGGAGACGGTTGGCCAGGTGTTCGGCCCGCTGCGCGGCGGCCTGGCGGTGGCGGTGGTGCTGGTGGGCGCGCTGCTGGCCGCGACCACCGGCGTGGTGGCTGCGGCCGTCATCAGCATGGGTCTGATTTCCTTGCCGATCATGCTGCGCTACGGCTACAACCGCACCATCGCCACCGGTACCATCACCGCCAGTGGCACGCTGGCGCAGGCGGTTCCGCCCAGCCTGGTGCTGATCGTGCTGGCCGACCAGCTCGGCCGGTCGGTGGGCGACATGTACGCCGGCGCGCTGATTCCCGGTTTGATGCTGGTGGGCCTGTACCTGCTGTTCATCGCCGGCGTGGCCATCGTCAAACCGGCCTGGGTGCCGGCGCTGCCGGCCGAGGCGCGCATCTACCGCGAAGGCACTGGCGCCAGTGGGCACCGCTCGCTGATGGTGCTGCTGCTGGTCTGCGCCGCCGCAGGCTACCTGTGGTCGCAGGTGCATGGGCAGCTCGTCAACAGCTGGATCGGCCGCGAGACAGCCGCCCCCGACGACGAACGCTTCATCTTGTCGATGACCGTCGCGTCGTTCCTGGCGCTGGGCCTGGCCATCGGCAACCGCGTCCTGCGATTCGGCCTGTTGTCCAAGCTGGCCGAGCAGGTCACCTTCGTGCTGATTCCGCCGCTGGTGCTGATTTTCCTGGTGCTGGGCACCATCTTCCTGGGTGTGGCCACGCCCACCGAAGGCGGTGCCATGGGTGCGCTGGGCGCGCTGATCATGAGCGTGGCGCGGCGCCGCCTGGGCTTCTCGCTGTTGAAGCAGTCGCTGGACAGCACGGCGAAGCTGGCGGTCTTCGTGATGTTCATCCTGATCGGATCGACGGTCTTCAGCTTCACCTTCAACGCGGCCGACGGCCACATCTGGGTCGAACACCTGTTCGACAAGCTGCCAGGCGGCCAGCTGGGCTTCCTGCTGGTGGTGAACCTGCTGGTGTTCATCCTGGGCTTGTTCATCGACTTCTTCGAGATCGCCTTCATCGTGGTGCCCATCCTGGCCCC
>JBBRVT010000072.1:0-12936 GCA_038246615.1 Burkholderiales bacterium | reverse complement strand
TGCGCCTGGGGCAGCTACCTGCTCAGTGCCGACATCGCCGAGCGCCTGATCGGCCGCCTGCGCCTGGGCGGCTGCTTCCTCGGCATCCCGACGTGGCAATCACGCAGTGGCCAAGGCTGGCTCACCCGCGTGCCGCCTGATGACCTGCCCTACCTGCCACCGCGCGCTGTGCAGGATGAAGCCGCGAAGGTACGCAACGGCGTGCTGTCGCTGCTGCATCTGGGCAAGATGCCCACCGAGACCGAAGTGGCGCTTGCCACGGTCTACTTCCTGGCCGATCGCGCGGTCAGCGGCGAGACCTTCATGCCCTCGGGCGGCCTGAGCCTGGAGCGGTCGATCACCGAGCGCGAACTGTTCGGCAGCGCCAAGCGCGAGCGGCTGGACATGATGCGCGGCCGCACCGTGTGGCTGATCGGCGAGCATCTGGTCGAATACCTGGCCGAGGCGGCGCGGCAACTGGTGAACGAGTGCCAGGTGGGACGCGTCGTGTTTCTGACCCGCACCGCCGAAGGCAGTGCGGCGCTGCGTGCGGCGCTGCGCGACGTGCCGCCCGACCTGCTGCACATGGCCGAGGTGGGCGACGACATCGAAGGCGGCATCGACGCTGCGCTGGCCCGGCACGGCCACCCGACCACGATCGTCAGCACGCCCTTCGTGCCGCTCCCCGATCACCTGTTTCCCAGCGCCGACACGCCCGACGGCGTCGCCCTGAGCCCGGAGGAATTCCGCCAGATGGTGCAGGACAACCTGACGCACCAGTTCCGCGTTGCCCGCAAGGCCAGCCTGATCGACGGCAACCAGCTGGTGCTGGTCTCGCCCGACGTGCCGGTGGGCAGCGACAAGAGCGGCGCCGGCTTCGCGCTGGCCAACTTCATCAAGACCAGCATGCACGCCTTCACCGCCACCCTGGCGGTGGAGAACGAGCGCCTGGTCCACGATGTCCCGGTGAACCAGATCAACCTGACGCGCCGCGCCCGCGGCGAGGAGCCACGCAACGCCGCCGAGCACCTGGAGGAAGTCAAGCGCTTCGGCCGCGCCGTGCTGCTGGCCGGCGCGCCGCTGCCGGATGCCGAGGACTCGCGTTATCGCTCGCGCATCTACCGGGGCATGGCCATCACGGTATAGCGCAGCGCCCTGCGCGGCGGTGCCAGGCGAAAGCGCACTGGGCCGCTTCGGTGCGCCGGGGGCAGAATGCGCGGTTTTGCCCGACCGAACCAAGGGAAGCCGACGCGTGTTCAAGAACCTGATGGTGTACCGGCTGACGCCGGACTGGCAGCCCGGCCTGGGCAGCGTGGCCGCGGCCCTGGCCACCCAGCCGTTTGCCGAGTGCGGCGCCACCCAGCCGCGCGCCATCGGCTGGGTAGCGCCGCGCGGCGAGGCCCATGGCGCGCTGGTCGAAGCCATCGATGGCCAGTGGCTGTTGCAGCTGATGGTCGAGACCAAGCTGGTGCCGGGTGCGGTGGTCAAGCGCCAGGTCGAGGCGCTGGCCGCCAGGATCGAGCAGGCCACCGGCCGCAAGCCGGGAAAAAAGGAAACCCGCGAGCTGAAGGACCAGGCGCTGCTGGACCTGCTGCCGATGGCCTTCACCAAGCGTGCCGGCGTCAAGGTGTGGATCAATCCGGGGGCGCGCCTGCTGGTGATCGACGCCGGCAGCGCCAGCCGGGCCGACGAGACGCTGACCGCCCTCACCCAGGTGCTGCCCGGCCTGTCGGCCCAGCTGATCAACACGGTGCAGTCACCCGAGGCGGCGATGGCCGACTGGCTGGTCAGCGGCGAGCCGCCCACGCCCTTCACCATCGACCGCGATTGCGAGCTGAAGGCCGCAGACGGCGAGAGGCCGGTGGTGCGCTACGCCCGCCACGCGCTCGATCTGCCGGAGATCCGCGAACACATCGCCGCCGGCAAGCGCCCCACCCGGCTGGCACTGAGCTGGAACGACCGCGTATCGTTCACGCTGACCGACAGCCTGCAGCTGAAGAAGATCGCCTTCCTGGACGGCGTGTTCGAAGGCCGGCTGGCCGATGGCGACGAAGGCTTCGACGCGAATGCGGCGATCGCCACCGGTGAGCTGGCGCCGATGATCGGTGAGCTGATCGACGCACTGGGCGGTGAGCAGGTGCTGGGGGCGTCCGCTGCGGCGCCGGTGGCCGGGCAGCCTGCGCTGCCGGTGGCCGGGAAGCCAGCGCTGCCGGCATCTGCAACTGCCGCACCTGCCGCACCGGCAGCGCGGCCAGCCGATGCCGACCTGCCGCCCTGGGAGGCGGCGGCCTAAACCCGGCGGCGGCGGCTGGCGCCCAGCAGCGCCAGCACGCCCACGCCCATCATCAGCATGGTGGCGGGCTCGGGCACGGCAGCCAGCATCTGCTGGCCCAGCAAGGCATGGGTCGCCGTGGTCGGGTGCCGGTCGTCGAAGAACATGTAGCCGGTGCAGGCGGGGAACTGGCCGTCGGTCAGGCACTGGCCGGTGCTGTTGGCGAAGCCGGGGATCACGGCGTTGGTGGCTGCGAAGGTGTCGAACGAGTAGAACTTCTCGTCCGGCAGCATCGCGGCGAGCTGGCTGTACCCGCCCAGCAGGGCCGCGTTGTAGCCGGCTGCGATCTGCGATGCCGGCGCGGAGAAGGACCCGCCGAAGAGGCCCAGCGCATAGGGCGTCTTGCCGATGTCCGGCAGCAGCGGCAGCAGGAAGTTACGCGCGCCCTTGAGATACAGGCTCTGCACCTCGCCAACCAGGTTGGTCACGCTGGTGGTGACCAGGGCCGTCCGCGCCACCGGGTCGAGCAATGTTGCCGGATCCGCCTGCAGCAGGTCGTTTGCGCCGCCCCACAGCATGTAGAGCGCTCCGCTGTTGGCGCTTGCCGCGCCCAGGCCCGTGATGAACATGTCAACCTGGCTGCGCATGCCGGTCCCGGCGCCGCCGGAGCCATCGGCACCCGTCTGGGCACCACCCACCGCAAAGTTCAGGAATTGGGCTGCGTTGTTCAGCCCCAGTCCGGTGGCCAGGTACTCAGCGGCGACGATGCCGTTCGAGAACCGGCCGTTGAAATAGGGCGCCGGCGGGAAGGTGTTGCCCGAGGCCGCAAACAGGTTGCCGTTGTCCGACAAGCTGTCACCGAAGACGACCAGGCCGGTGAAAGCCGTGGCCGTGCCTGGCGCAGCAGCCAGGCACAGTGTGACCGCGCTGGCTGCAGCGGCGGCCGTGTGGCGGTAAGAAGGAAACAGCATTGCAGGCTCCTCGTGTCTGTTGAAAGGTGTGAACAATTCGCCACGCTAACCGCAAGACAGCCACGCCACAAGCCTCCACCAGCCAGGAACCAGCCGTTTGCGGCCGACCCCCCCGAATCAGGTGTCCTTGCTGACCTTGATCGTCGGGAACTTGCTGGAAAAGTCCCGGGCCTTCTCGGCGATCTTCACCGCCACCTGGCGCGCCATGGCCTTGTAGATGGCGGCGATCTCGCCGTCGGGCTCGGCCACCACGGTGGGGCGGCCACTGTCGGCCTGCTCGCGGATGCGGATGTCCAGCGGCAGTGCGCCCAGGTAATCCAGCTCGTACTGCGCGGCCATCTTCTTGCCGCCGTCGGCGCCGAAGATGTGTTCCACATGGCCACACTGGCTGCACACATGCACCGCCATGTTCTCCACCAGGCCCAGGATCGGCACCCCCACCTTCTCGAACATCGTCAGACCCTTGCGCGCATCGAGCAGGGCGATGTCCTGCGGCGTGGTCACGATGATGGCGCCGGTGATCGGCACGCGCTGGCTCAGCGTCAGCTGGATGTCGCCGGTGCCCGGCGGCATGTCGACGATCAGGTAGTCGACGTCGCGCCAGTTGGTCTGGCGCAGCAGTTGATCGAGCGCCTGGGTGGCCATCGGGCCGCGCCAGATCATCGCCTGGTCGGCGTCGACCAGGAAGCCGATCGACGCCACCTGCAGGCCGTGGCCGTGCATCGGCTCCATGGTCTTGCCGTCCAGGCTGTCGGGGCGGCCGCTGACGCCCAGCATCATCGGCTGGCTGGGGCCGTAGATGTCGGCGTCGAGCACACCCACGGTGGCGCCCTCGGCGGCCAGCGCCAGGGCCAGGTTCACTGCGGTGGTGCTCTTGCCCACACCGCCCTTGCCCGAGGCCACGGCGATGATGTTCTTGACGCCCGGCAGCAGTTGCACGCCGCGCTGCACCGCGTGCGCCACGATCTTGCTGCTGAGCTGGACGCTGACCTCGCCCACGCCCGGCACGCTGCGCGCCGCAGCCACGAGCTGCCGGCGCAGCATGTCGAACTGGCTCCTGGCCGGGTAGCCCAGCTCCACGTCGAAGGCCACCGCCGCGTCGCCGTCGATCTTCAGGTTCTTCAGCTGGCGGGTGCTGACGAAGTCCTTGCCGGTGTGCGGGTCGACAACCGTCTTCAGGGCGTCGAGCAGAGCGGCTTCGGTGGGGGTGGTCATGGTGGTTTCTGGGTGTGCGCAGAGAGCGGTCGAGTCTAGCGGAGCGGTCCGCCGCACACCCGCCGCACACCCGCCACACACCCACCACACACCCGCCACACACCCGCCACACGCCCGCCGCACACCCGCCGCACCCCGGAGCGGCAACCCCCGCCGCCCTAGAATCCCGGGCTCACCGACCCGGACGGCCCCATGCCCCGCAAGCTCTTCGTCACCACCGCCCTGCCCTACGCCAACGCGGCCTTCCACATCGGCCACATGATGGAGTACATCCAGGCCGACACCTGGGTGCGGGCGCAGCGCATGCTCGGCGCCGAGGTGAACTTCGTCTGCGCCGACGATGCCCATGGCGCGCCGATCATGATCGCCGCCGAGAAGGCCGGCCAGACGCCGCAGCAGTTCGTCGCCGACATCGCCGCCGGCCGGGCGCAGTACCTGCACGGCTTCCACATCGCCTTCGACCACTGGCACAGCACCGACGCGCCCGAGAACCATGCGCTGGCGCAGTCCATCTACCTGAAGCTGCGCGACGCCGGGCTGATCGAGACCCGCACCATCGAGCAGTTCTTCGACCCCGAGAAGGGCATGTTCCTGCCCGACCGTTTCATCAAGGGCAGCTGCCCCAAGTGCGGCGCGCCCGACCAGTACGGCGATAACTGCGAACACTGCGGCGCGGTGTACGCGCCCACCGATCTCATCCACCCGTATTCGGCGCTCAGCGGCGCCACGCCGGTGCTGAAGACCAGCGAGCACTTCTTCTTCAAGTTGAGCGACCCGCGCTGCGTGGCCTTTCTGGAGCAATGGACGCAGGACGGCAAGTTGCAGCCCGAGGTGGCCAACAAGGTGCGTGAATGGTTCGTGCGCGACGAAACCGGCAAACCGGTGCTGGGCGACTGGGACATCAGCCGCGACGCGCCCTACTTCGGCATCGCCATTCCTGACGCGCCCGGCAAGTACTTCTATGTCTGGCTGGACGCGCCGATCGGCTACCTGGCGTCGCTGCAGGCGCTGTTGCACAAGCGCGGCCAGGACATGGATGCCTACCTGGCCCAGCCCGATCTGCAGCAGGTGCACTTCATCGGCAAGGACATCGTCACCTTCCACACCCTGTTCTGGCCGGCCACGCTGCAGTTCAGCGGCCGCAAGTTGCCCGACCACATCCATGTGCATGGCTTCTTGACCGTGCACAACGACAAGATGAGCAAGAGCCGCGGCACCGGCATCAGCCCGCTGCGCTACCTTGAACTGGGCCTGAACCCGGAGTGGCTGCGCTACTACCTGGCCGCCAAGCTCAGCGGCCGGGTCGAAGACATCGAATTCAGCCCCGACGACTTCATCGCCCGGGTCAACAGCGATCTGGTGGGCAAGTACATCAACATCGCCAGCCGCGCCGCCGGCTTCCTCAGCAAGCGCTTCGGCGGCATGTTGTCGGCCGACGTGGGCGTCGAAGGCCGCGTGCTGCTGGACGGCCTGCGTGCCCATCAGACCACGGTGACCGGCCTGTACGAGTGCCGAGAGTTTGCCAAGGCGGTGCGCGAGGTGATGGCCCTGGCCGACCGGGTAAATGCCTACATCGACCAGCACAAGCCCTGGGATCTGGCCAGGCAGGACGGCCAGGATGCCGCGCTGCACGACGTGTGTACCGTCTGCATCGAAGCCTTCCGCCTGCTGACCATCTACCTGAAGCCCATCCTGCCGGCGCTGGCCACCAAGGTGGAAGCCTTCTTGCAGGTGGGCCCGCTGCAGTTCGCCGATGCGGCGCGCGCGCTGGGCCACCACCGCATCGCCGACTACCAGCACCTGATGCAGCGGGTGGACGCCGCCAGGCTGGAGGCGCTGATGACCCCACCCGCAGCGCCGGCCCCGCCAGTGCAGCACCCGGGCGGCGAGCCCATCGCCGCCGAGATCGGCATCGACGCCTTCAACGCCGTCGACCTGCGGGTGGCGAAGATCGTCCACGCCGAACTGGTCGACGGCAGCACCAAGCTGCTGAAGCTCACGCTGGACGTCGGCGAAGGCCGCACCCGGCAGGTGTTCTCCGGCATCCGCAGCGCCTATGCGCCCGAGCAGCTGACCGGCAAGCTCACCGTCATGGTGGCCAACCTGGCGCCGCGCAAGATGAAGTTCGGCGTCAGCGAAGGCATGGTGCTGGCCGCCAGCCATGCCGACGACAAGGCCGCACCGGGCATCTTCGTGCTGGAACCGGGTGCCGGTGCGGTGCCCGGCATGCGCGTGCGGTGATTGCCGCGCCCCGCCGGCGTGCCCTGCTGGCCGCGCTGGCCGCAGCCGGGCTGGGTGCGCGGGCTGCGGATGCGGCCACCCAGGCCGACACCTTCGACTTCATCGCCCTGGGCGACGCACCCTACGGCCCCGACCTGATGGCCGGCCCGGTCTACCGCAGCCTGATCGACCGCATCAACCGCCTGAGGCTGCGCGTGGCCATCCACGTCGGCGACTTCAAGGACGGCACCGCCGCCTGCAGCGATGGTGAATACCAGCGGCAGTGGCAGCACTTCCAGCGCTTTGCCGGCGCGCTGGTCTACACCCCGGGCGACAACGACTGGCTGGACTGCCACCGCCGTGGCGACGACCCGCTGCAGCGGCTGCAGGCGCTGCGCCAGCGCTTCTTCGCCACGCCGCAATCACTGGGCCGGCAGCCGATCGCGCTGCAGCGCCAGGCCGATGTGATGCCGGCCCATGCCGCTTACCGCGAGAACCAGCGCTGGCAGCAACAGGGCGTGCTGTTCGCCACCTTCCACACCGTGGGCCCGACCAACGGCTTCGATGCCGACAGCCCGGCGGTGCGCGCCGAGGCGCTGCGGCGCGAGGCCGCCAACAGCGCCTGGATCGCCGACAGCTTTGCGCTGGCACGGCGCAGCGGCGCCCGCGCCCTGGTGCTGGCCACGCAGGCCGAGGCGCTGGCCCATGACCGCCCCCGGCGGCCGCGCCGCGGCAGCCTGCAGCCGGGCTTCACGGCCATTGCCGACACGCTGCTGCCGCTGGCCGAGGCGGCCCCGCACCCGGTGCTGCTGGTGCATGGCGATGCCCACCGCTACACCTTCGACCAGCCGTTCGACAACGCAGGCGGCCAGCTGATCGACAACCTGTGGCGGCTGCAGGTGTTCGGCGAGCCGCGGGTGCATGCGGTGCGGGTGCGGGTGCAACCGGCGGTGGCCGGTGCGCCCTTTGCCTGCACGCCGGTGTGGAACCCGCTGTCGACCGACCCGCGCCAGGGAGCACGCCGCGCGGCTTAGCATCCGGGCCTGGAGGCGGCATGCTGCCTACGCGCTTTTCCACCCGCATTGCAACCCGCCTGCACCCGTTCCGCCCGCGCCTGCTGCAGGCCCTGGCAGGCTACGACCGCGCCCGCTTTCTGGCCGATCTGGGCGCCGGCATCACCGTGGGCATCGTGGCGCTGCCGCTGGCCATGGCCTTTGCCATCGCCAGCGGCGTCAAGCCCGAGGCAGGTCTGGTCACCGCCATCATCGCCGGCTTCCTGATCTCGGCGCTGGGTGGCTCGCAGGTGCAGATCGGCGGGCCGGCGGGCGCCTTCATCGTCATCGTCTACGGCATCGTCGAGCGCTACGGCCTGGCCAACCTGCTGATCGCCACCAGCATGGCCGGCGTGCTGCTGTTCCTGATGGGCTGGCTCAAGCTGGGCGCGCTGGTGCGCTACATCCCGGTGTCCATCGTCATCGGCTTCACCAACGGCATCGCGGTGCTGATCGGCCTGAGCCAGCTGAAAGACCTGCTGGGCCTGCCGATCGACAAGATGCCGGGCGACTTCTTCAGCCAGATCGGGGTGCTGTGGCAGCACCTGGGCCAGACCGACTGGTCGGCACTGGCGCTGGGCCTGGCCTGCCTGGCCACGGTGGTGCTGTGGCCCAAGAGCTACACCATGCCGATCGCGCCGGTGGGCGCGGTGCCGCACCTGCGGCGCTGGGCCGCCCACCTGCCCGGCACCGTCGTGGCGCTGGTGGGCGCCACGCTGGCGGTGCTGCTGCTGCAGCTGCCGATGGCCACCATCGGCTCGCGCTTCGGCGGCATTCCGCAGACCCTGCCCAGCTTCGCGCTGCCCGACTTCAGCTGGGCTACCGTCAAGCTGCTGGTGATCCCCAGCGTGACCATCGCGCTGCTGTGCGCCATCGAGAGCCTGCTGTGCGCCCGGGTGGCAGACAACCTGGCGCCCCAGCACCCCCGGCACGACCCCAACCAGGAGCTGATGGCCCAGGGCCTGGCCAACCTGGTGACGCCGTTCTTCGGCGGCATCCCGGCCACCGGCACCATCGCCCGCACCGTCACCAACCTGCGCGCCGGCGCGGCCACACCGGTCGCCGGCGTGGTGCATGCGCTCACCTTGCTGGCCATCGTGCTGGTGGCCGCGCCGCTGGCCCTGCATGTGCCGCTGGCCGCGCTGGCCGGCATCCTGCTGTTCGTGGCCTGGAACATGGGCGAGTGGCGCGAGTTCGCCCGCCTGCGCAACTTCATGCTGCCCTACCGCGCCACGCTGCTGGGCACTTTCGTGCTCACCGTGGTGTTCGACCTGACGGTGGCGGTGGAGGTGGGCCTGCTGATGGCCTGCGGCTTCTTCATCTACCGCATGGGCCAGCTGTTCACCGTCAAGCCACAGCCGATTGCAGACGGCCTGGCGCCGGGGGTGGCGGTGTTCGAGCTGTTCGGCGCGCTGTTCTTCGGCGCGGTGGGCAAGATCGAGCGGCTGCCGGCGCAGTTGGCGCCCGGCACCCGCTGCGTGGTGCTGCAGATGCACCGGCTGATCTCGGTGGACACCACCGGCATCGACGCGCTGCAGCAACTGCACCGCACGCTGCAACGCCAGGGCGTGGCGCTGCGCCTGGCCGAGGTGAACCCGCAGCCGCTGGGGCTGATGCAGCGCTCGGGCTTTGCAGCGGAACTGGGTGCGGATGCGATCGCTCCCAGCCTGGCCGAGGCGCTGCGGCGGGCGCACGCGCCACCGGTCTGACTTTGACCGCGTGCGCCGCGCGCGGGTGTTTTGCCCGGCTCTTCGCGGCATTGGCCGGTGCTGGCTTGCGCAGAATCTGCGGGCCGACCCATCCATGCGAGCCCCAGCCCTGTGTCCACCCTGTTGATCGCGCTCCTGGCGCTGCTGGCCGGCGCAGGCGGCGCCCTGCTGTTGCTGCGGCGCGGGCGAAGCGCCGACCACCCACCGCCGCCACCAGCAGCACCTGCAGCACCTGCGGCACCCGCAGCACCACCAACCACCGCCGCGGCCGGGCTGCACGCGCCAGCCAGCACCACGCCGGCCCCGGCGGACCTGCCCCTACCGACACCGCTGCCGCCGGCCCTGCGCAGCTTCCGCCCGGTGGCGCACGAGACCTTGCCGTCAGCGCAGGTCACCGCACTGGTGCAGCGCCTGCAGCAGCTGCCGCCGCCGCCGCTGGCACTGCACAAGCTGGTCTCGGCCGAGTTCCTGGAAGCCGCCCGCCCCAGCGCGCTGGCCGAGCTGATCATGGCCGAGGCGCAGATCGCGGCGCGCATTCTGGCCACCGTCAATTCACCCCGCTACGGCCTGCGCAAGCCGGTGGGCAGCGTGGTGCAGGCGGTCAGCCTGCTGGGCCTGAACACGGTGCGTGCGCTGTGCCTGCAGCACCTGCTGCACAACAGCTTCGGCAACCCGGACGCCGCACAGCGGCAGCGGCTGGACCGGCTGCTGCGCGCCAGCACGCTGTCCAGCGAGCTGTGCGGCCGGCTGGCAGCGCGGCTGGACCTGGCCGAGCCCGGCGCCCTGGTCACCCAGGCGGTGCTGTGCTTCCTGGGCCCGCTGGCCACCACCGTGCTGCTGCAGCCCGACAGCCCGGCCTGGGGGCCGCACCCCAGCCTGCTGGCCCGGCTGCAGGCCGAGCAGCAGGCGCTGGGCCTGGGCGCCGGCGAAGTGGGCGCCTTGCTGATGCAGGCCTGGGGCCTGCCGGCCAGCATCGTGCAGGAGGTGCGCGACGTCGACAGCCTGCTGGTGACGCCGGCCCACCTGGTGGACCCGCGCCGCGCGCCCAGACTGGCGCTGTGCTACCTGAGCGGCCGTCTGGGCGAGCGCCTGGCCCAGGGCGACCTGGACGATCTGGCCCACTGGCAGCGCGCCGATCCGGCCGATCCGGCCAACGCGCCAGACACCGACTTCTGCCACCTCGGCAGCTACCTGGCGCTGCCGGCTTTGGCCCGGGTCGACATGTTGCTGCAAGAGCCCGCCCTGCTGGCCGCCGTGCGCGCGCTGCAGGGCGGGGCGGCGCAGCCGGCCTGAACCGGCCCCGAACACAGGCCGTTCAGCGCCCCGGCCAGGGCCGCCGCGCCCCGGCCAGGTGCTGCAGCGCCGCCGCGCAGACCGGCAGCAGCGCCGCATGCCGTGCGCTCAGCCAGCCGACCGCGAACCAGGCCTGCGGATCGCTGTCGGCCAGGGCGCGGCAGTGTGCCAGCGCCACCACCGTGTCGTTGAACTCGCCGAGCCGCTCCTGGGCCGGCTTCAGGCGCTTGAGCAGCCGGGCCACCGCCTTGGCCGGCCACAGGCCGGCAGACAGTTCGGTCAGGTAGCGCAGGCGCTTGATGCGCCGGCGCAGCCGGTGCCGCGCCGCGTCGTCCAGGCTTTGAAACCGTCGGGCGTCACGCCGCACCTGGCGCCACAATTTTTGCAGCGGGCCGGCCAGCACCGCGCCAGCGGCCTGCGGCTTGGCCGGCGCCGCCTGCGCCCGCAGCGCCACCGCCCCGGCCGGCAGACCCAGGCCGATCAGGCCCAGCCACAGCTGCTGGGTGGCGGGCGACCGCAGCGGCGCCGCCGGGTCAGCTGCGGTGGCCGCCACCAGCGGCAGCCGCAGCGCCGGCGCGCCGGCAGCCTGCAGCGCCGGCCACAGCCAGCTGCCCATCGCATCGGCGTCGCGGGCCGCACCCAGTTGCTGGAACAGCGTGGCCAGTGCCTCCTGCGCGGCAGCCGCCACGCCTCCGTCGGCAGCCGGCCAGCCCGCGCCCAGCACGCTGCGCAAGCGGCGCAGGCCCACCCGCAGCTGGTGCAGGTGCCCGGCGTCCGACGGCCCGGCCGCCATCTGGCCGGCATTGGCCAGCACCTGGCGCAGGGCATTGGCCAGCATCGCGGTGCGGGCCGCGTCCAGGCTGGCACTGCGGGCCAGGCGCAGCGGCCGGGCCATGGCCGGCGGGCTGCCAGGCAGGCCGGCCGCCAGGGTGTGGCCCAGCTCGCTTTTGCTGCGCACATCCAGCAGCAGGCCATGGCGGGCTGCCCAGCGCCCGGCCAGTGCCAGCAATGCCTGCGGCGGGCCGGACAGCAGTTCGAACTCGATCTCGCACAGCGGCAGGCTGCGTGCGCCGGCGCGCACCTCGCCAATGTCGAGCGCCAGCTCGATGACCGCGCCGCCGCTGCGCAGCAGGCGCCGGATGCGCTGCACCGTGGTGGCATAGCGCTCCTGCAGCGGCGGCTGGCCGGCGTCGGCCAGCAGGCGGCGCAGCGCCGTGCCGGCGGCTGTGCCGTCGTGGCGGGCGATGTCCAGCGCCGGGCGCACGCTGCCGGGCAGGGGCTCGGGCAGCGGTACGTTGTGCTCCAGCCGCTGCAACGTGCCGGCGCCTTCGGCCTTCAGCGTCTGCACCCAGGCAGCGCCCTCGCGGCGCAGGCGCAGCGCCACGCGCGCCTGCGCCAGGTGCTCGCCGGGGGTGTCGAAATAGGCCGCAGCCAGCGGCTGCAGCTCGGCGCCGGCGGTGGCCACGGCGCGCCGCAGCGTAGCCAGCCGCGCGGGCGGGATGCGGAACTTCAGCTCGGTTTCGGTCGCCATGCTGCCGATGCTGCCACGGCTGTGGTGGGGCCGACCAGCATGACGCACCCGGCGCCGTAAACTCGCGTCTACACCTTGACCCTGCCTGTTGCCGACACGAGGCCTGCCGCCATGCCCTTTTTCTGGAAGCCCTACACCTCCGACGTCACCAACTTCATCGGTGAGCTCAAGGCCAGGAAGCCGACGCTGGAAGCCGAGCAACGCGCCGGCCGCGCCCTGCTGTGGGACCAGCAGCTCGACCGCAGCGAGCAGGCCGAATTCCAGGCCGCGCGGGTGCCGCAGACGCCCTACGTCTACTTCCCGCGGCCTGAGAAGGCCTGAGAGCATTTCAGGCTCTGAGCCGCACACCCACCGCACCGTGACCGACCCGGCTACGGGCCGCGCCCGTGACATGCCCACTGCCCTGCCGCCCGCGCCCGCGCCGGTGGTGGCGCTGGCGCCACTGCCCGGCGACGAGGGTGCCGCGCCGGTCGCCGATGCCGAGCGGCTGCCCGTCGACCGGGTGGCGCTGGCCCGCCTGTACGGCGAGCCGCTGTTTCGCATGCCCACCGACCTGTACATCCCGCCGGATGCACTGGAAGTGTTTCTCGAAGCCTTCGAAGGCCCGCTGGACCTGCTGCTGTATCTCATCCGCAAGCAGAACTTCAACATCCTCGACATCCCGCTGGCCGACGTGACGCGCCAGTACCTGGCC
>JBBRVT010000071.1:0-13001 GCA_038246615.1 Burkholderiales bacterium | reverse complement strand
CTGCGGGCGGAGGCGCGCCAACTCACCGGCCGCGTCGAGATCGACGACGCCTACCTCGGTGGCGAAGTCCAAAGCGGCAAGGCCGGGCGAGGCTCGCCGAACAAGGTCCCCTTTGTCGCGGCGGTGCAGACCACCGAATCAGGCCAGCCCGTGTTGATGTGCCTGTCGCAGCGCCCGTCACCAAGGAGTCCATCCAGGACTTCGCCCAGAAGTCGCTCGCCGCGCCGGCCACCCCGGTCTCCGACGGCCTGGGTTGCTTCAAGGCGGTGCAAGGGATGGGCATCGTTCACGAGCCTCACATCACAGGTGGCGGCGCGGCCAGCGCCAAGCATCCGTCGTTCCTGGCCGTCAACACGGCCTTGGGCCACATCAAGACTTCGCCGTCCGGCAGTTGCCGTGCGTTCGGATTCAGCAAGTACGCGCATCACTATCTCGCTCAAGTGCAGTACCTCTTCAACCGGCGCTGCAGCCTGCGCACGATCTTCGACTGCCTGGCCCGCGCCGCCACCCAGGCCAAGCCGTGCGGCCTGCACGCCATTCGCTCGGCTGAACCATCTTGCTGATCAAGTCATTTCATGCGCGCCCAATTGCCCCGCGCCGCAAATGCCGGTCAGCTCAAACTACAAGGGCTTCCCCGCCTGTCAAGCCAAGCGGGTCCAGAATGAATCGCGCAGCGATTCAAACAACTTTCTTTGGGTCGAATGGAAGCCCACCGTGTGGTGCTTGCAGCACGTCGATGCCCCCCGTGCAGGCGTGCGCGCAGCAGTTCTGCAGCGGCAGCGACTCCGCTGCGTTCGCCGTCACCCACGCCTTGGCCTTCAGGCCCGGCGCCCGATACGCCGACACCTGCTCCAGACATCGCTCCATCCGTTCGCGATCCAGATCCGCCTCGCTTGCCTTGACGTTGTGGTGAACGCAAGGCTTTCAGCGCCAGGTTCGGGCCGATAGATGGGTTGGCGGAACGCTTGCGACTCGGCGGGCTGCGTGCCCAGGCTGTACCCATGGGCACGTGCGCGCGGCATGGCTCACCGTTCCAGCCTCTCGATGCCCAGTGACTTGAGCACGTACTTTTCATAGATCGGCTCCGAGGTGCCGTTCTTCATCTTGTACATGAAGTACTTCTCGTAGCCCACCTTGGCCAGATGCACCCACTTGCCCTTCTTGAACCAGTTGACATTGCGCGGCGGGATCTGCGGCATGGCCACGAAGGCGGCGCCGGTGTCGCCCATGTCGGCCAGGCAGATCGCGTTCCAGGTGCCCTTGGCGGTGGCCGGCTGGCCGGCGATCTCGCTGGCGATGTTGTGCACGATGGCGGTGACCATGGTCTCGATCATGTAGCCCGTCTTGGGTGCGCCGGTGGCCACGGGTGTCACCTCGACCGGTGGGATCGCCACGCACACACCGGCCGAGAAGATGTTGCTGTACTTCTTGCTGCGCTGGTGCGCGTCGATCAGCACGAAGCCACGCGGGTTGCACAGGCCGTCCACCGCCGCCACCGCATCCACGCCCTTGAAGGCCGGCAGCATCATGCTGAACTTGAAGGGCAGTTCATGCTCCTTCTTCGGCTGGCCGTCGTCGTCCATCTCGGTCACGAACATCTTGCCCGCCTCGACCTTGGTCACCTTCGCGTTGGTGATCCACTTGATGTCGTTGTTGCGGAACTCGCTCTCCAGCATCGACTTCGAGTCGCCCACGCCGCCCAGCCCCATGTGGCCGACATAGGGCTCGCTGGTCACGTAGGTGATGGGCACCTTGTGGCGCAGCTTGCGGCGCTTCAAGTCGGTGTTGAAGATGAACGAGAACTCATAGGCCGGCCCGAAGCACGACGCGCCCGGCATGGCGCCGATGATCGCCGGGCCGGGGTCTTGCAGGAACTGCTGATACTGCGCCCAGGTCTGCTCGGCATGGTCGACCTTGCAGATCGACTGGGTGTGGCCACCGGGCCCGGCGCCGGGCACTTCGTCGAACGAGAGCTTGGGGCCGGTGGTGATGACGAGGTAGTCGTAGGCCAGGCGGCTGCCGTCGGCGAGGTCCACCGCATTGCCTTCGGCGTCGATGCGTTGCACCTGCTGGGCCACGAATTCGATGCCCTTCTTTTCGAGATGGGGCCGCAGCGGGAAGGTGATGGTCTCGCGCTCGCGCCAGCCCACCGCCAGCCAGGGGTTGGACGGCACGAACTGGAAGTAGTCGACCGCATTGACGACGGTGATGCGGTGCTTGCTGTCCAGCAGCGCGCGCAATTCATAGGCTGCGGGCATGCCGCCGATGCCGGCGCCGAGGATGACGATGTGGGCCATGGAAACCTCCTGGAGGCCGCCTGCGCGGCTGTGGGTGTGAACGCCGTGTACGACCCGGTTGTGTGGTGGCTGCAGTTCAGCCGGCGCACGCCCTGGCAGCGTGGCGCTGGCGGTGGTCAATCGAAGGCGGGCTGTTCGGGCTTGACCACCGGCTTGCCGGCGGCAACCCAGGCATCGAACCCGCCGGCGATCGACACGACGTCGAGGTAGCCCATGTCCCGCATCACCGCGGCAGCCAGCGCGGCGCGGCCACTGGTCTTGCAGTAGAGAACCACCTTCAAGTCGCGGGCGGCCAATGCCGGGGTGCCGCTGAGCTTGAACTCCAGCAGCCCGCGCGAGACGTGGATGGCGCCGGGCAGGTGGCTGCTGGCGAACTCGTTGTCCTCGCGCACATCGAGCAGCACGTCGGCGCGCAACAGGGCCTGTTCGGCCTGGTCGATGGGAATCTCCTGCACGTGGGTCTTGGCGGCAGTCACCAGGTCATGGGCGGTTTTCACGGGTGTCCTTTCGATTCGAAGCGGGGGTTCATCGCGCCTGGGCTGCATCTTGTTGCGCCGCGCGCAGTGCTTGTTCATCCAGCGTGCCAGCCAGCGCGGCCAGGTGCAAGCGTTCCACCACCAGTGCCACGCGGGCTTGCGCCAGCGCAAGCTGGGCCGCAGCGCGGTCGTTCTCGGCGTTCAGCAGGTCCAGCGTGGTGCGGTGGCCGACCTCACGGCCCAGCGCCGTGGCGTCGCTGCGCGCCTGGGCGGCCTGCAGCGCCTGGGCCAGTGCCGCGATGCGCTCGGTGCCCACGGTCAGGCCCAGCCAGGCCGCGCGCACCTGCTGCGCCACTTGCTCGCGGGTGCTGTCGACTTCGGCGGCGGCCTGCTCGGCCAGCCGCAGGGTTTCCCGCTGACGCGCATCGCGTGCGCCGCCGTCGAAGAGCGGCAAATTCAGCAACAGGCCGATCGATCGGTTGCCCGCCCGGTTGCTGGCACTGCCGAAGTCGCCGTGGCCACCGAGGTGCTCCTGCGCCACCTGGCCGACCACATCCACCGTGGCCGACGCGCGCAGGCTGTGCTTGGCGGCTTCCTGGCGCGCGATGTCCAGTGCCAGGCGGCGCATGCGCAGGCCGGGGTTGCCGGCGTCGGCATCGGCCAGTGCAGCATCCAGTGCGGGTGTCGGCAGGCCGGCCATGCGGCCCAGCGGCAGACGGGCTTGCAGCGCGTTCGCCGGCAGGCCGCTGCTGTCGGCCAGGCCTTGGCGTTTCAGGCGCAGGTCGATGTCGGCGGCCAGGTGCTGTGCGCGCACGCCACCCAGGCGGGCCTGCGCCTCGTAGGTGTCGGTCACCGGCGCGGATCCGATCTTGAAGCGGTCCTGCGCCTCTTCGCCGGCACGTTGCACCGCCTGGAGCTGCCGCTGCTGCACCCGCAGCGCCTCTTCTGCCAGCGCCAGGTCGAAGTAACGCACGGCAGTGCGCAGCATCAGCGCCTGGCGGTCGGCCTGCCATTGCGCTTCAGCCACATCGACCGACAGGCCGATCTGCGCCTGCTGCGCGCGGCGCAGCGGGTTGACCAGCGGTTGCACCAGGGTCACGGCTGCGCGGGTGGCCACACCGCTGTTGACGGAAGTGGTGAATGCCACGTCACGCGAGGTGCCGAAGCCCGGCGCCGAGAACTGGGCGCCCTGGGTCGATGTGTCGCTGCCGGAGATGCCGACCGACGTGCTGAGGGCCACGTTGGGCCGCCACAGCGCTGCGGCCTGATCGCGCCTGGGCTGCGCCGCCGCGTGTGCAGCGGCGGCCACGGCCAGGGTCTTGTCGTTGCGCGCTGCCGCTTGCCAGATGTCGACGAGGTCGGCGGCCACCGCCACCGGTGCCTGGCAGACCAGTGCCGCCGCCACGGTGATCGTCAGGCAGACGCTGCGCATGGTGTTCAGCGCCAGCGTGCGGTCACTTGGCGACATGCGCCTGCACCCAGCGCACCAGATCGCCGGCTGCCATGGCGCCGGCCTGGCGCGCCACCTCTTTGCCGCCGCGAAACAGGATCAGCGTCGGGATGCTGCGGATGGCGTAGGTGGCGCTGGCCTGCGGGCTGGCCTCGGTGTCGACCTTGGCGAAGCGCACGCTTGGCAACTGCGTGGCCGCATTGGCGAAGTGTGGCGCCATCATCTTGCAGGGGCCGCACCAGTCGGCCCAGAAGTCCACCAGCACGGGCAGGTCGGTGTGGGCGATGTAGCGCGTGAAGACGGCGTCGGTCAGTGCGACAGGCTTGGCGGCCATCAGTTCGGCGCCGCACTTGCCGCACACCGGCTGGTCCTTCAATCGGTCTTCTGGCACACGGTTGGTGGCGCCGCAGGCAGGGCAGGTGAGCTGCATGGTCAGGCCCCCGCGCGCGCGCCGAGCTTGCGCACGATGGTTTCCATCAGGCACCACTTGGTCAACGCGCTCTGCAGCAGGTTGACGCCGACGAAGGCGGTGAATGCCAGCCACCATGTGCTGACGAAGACCGGGCTGCCGGGGATGCCCAGCGCCAGTGACAGCAGGATGAAGGTGCCAGCGGCGAGTCGAACGATTTGCCAGGAAGTCATGGGTCTTGCTCCTTAAAAGGACGGTGTGGTGGAAGCGGTGGTGGAAGCGGTGGTGGAAGGGCTGGTGGAAGGGCGGGTGGTGGCATCCGCCGTGCCAGGGCCGTCGGAGCCCGTGATGGCCGTGAGCCGGTGGCGGTACGCCATGTAGTAGAGGACCGGGATCACGATCAGCGTCAACACGGTCGAGACGGAAATGCCGAAGATCAGCGAGATCGCCAGGCCGTTGAAGATCGGGTCGTCGAGGATGAAGAAGGCGCCCAGCATCGCGGCCAGGCCGGTCAGCACGATCGGCTGCGCCCTCGTGATGGCCGAACTGACGATGGCTTGCTTGAATGGCAGACCAGTGCGCACCTGCAGGTTGATGAAGTCCACCAGCAGGATCGAGTTGCGCACGATGATCCCGGCCAGCGCGATCATGCCGATCATGCTGGTGGCGGTGTACTGCGCCCCCAGCAGCGCATGGCCCGGCATCACGCCGATGATGGTCAGCGGGATCGGCGCCATGATGATCAGCGGTGTCAGGTAGCTGCCGAACTGCGCCACCACCAGCAGGTAGATCAGCACCAGGCCGACGCCATAGGCCAGGCCCATGTCACGGAAGGTCTCGTAGGTGATCTGCGACTCGCCGTCCCACTTGATCGCGTAGTCGCGGTACGGGTCTGCGGGCTGGCGGATGAAGTATTCCTGCAGCGTGCCGCCGCCGGGCGTGGCGATCTTCAGGATTTCGCCGCGCATCTGGAACACGCCATACAGCGGGCTGTCGAGCGCGCCGGCCATGTCGGCGACAACGTAGCTGACCGGCAGCAGGTCCTTGTGGTACTGCGGCTGTTCGCGCACGGTGTCGGTCACGGTGACCAGTTCGCGGATCGGCACCAGCTTGCCATCTGCGCTGCGCACGGCCAGCTGCAGCAGGGCGTTGAGGTCGCCCTGGGCGGATGGCGGCAGCTGGATCACCGCTGCGGCCGGGTACTTTGAAGCGTCGTGCAGGTAGGCGGTGGCCTCGCCCGCCAGGCCGGCACGCAAGGTGGTGACGATGGCCTGCTGCGGCACGCCGAGCATCGCCGCTTTCTGGCGGTCCACCAGCAGCATCGTCTGCGGGGCCAAGGCGATGCTGCTGTCGTCCACGTCGACGACACCCGGTGTCTTCTCGAACACCGCGCGCACGGCCTTGGCCACCTGCTGCCGGCCGGCGGCTTCAGGGCCGTAGATCTCGGCGACGATGGGCGACAGCACCGGCGGGCCGGGTGGCACCTCGACGACCTTGACGTTGGCGCCGAAACGCGCGCCGATCTGCTGCAGCGCCGGCCGTACGCGCGTGGCGATGGCATGGCTCTGCGCCTTGCGCTCGTGCTTGCCGACCAGGTTGACCTGCAGGTCACCCACATCGCCACCGGCGCGCAGGTCGTACTGGCGCACCAACCCGTTGAAGTTGATCGGCGCGGCGGTGCCGGCATAGGCCTGGTAGTCGGTCACTTCGGGCACGGTGGCCAGGTGGTTGCCGAGTTCGCGCAGCACTGCGGCGGTCTGCTCCACCGGCGTGCCGGCGGGCATGTCGACGATGACCTGGAATTCCGACTTGTTGTCGAACGGCAGCATCTTCAGCAGCACCAGACCGGTGGCCGGCAAGGCCAGCGAGATGGCGATCAGCAAGGCGATGCCCAGACCCAGCAGGCTGCGGTTGCGCCCGCCACGCCGCTCATCGAGCAGCGGCCGGAACAGGCGCTCGAAGACCGGCGCGACCCTGGCCGACAGCCCATGGTGTGCGGCCGGGTGTGGCGTGGCGCTCGCCGCATCGGCTGCCGGTGCAGGCGTGGCCTTCATCCACAGCCGCGCCAGCCAGGGCGTGACGACAAAGGCGATCGCCAGCGACAGCAGCATGCCCATGCTGGCGTTGATCGGGATCGGGCTCATGTAGGGGCCCATCAGGCCGGAGACGAAAGCCATCGGCAGCAGTGCGGCGATGACGGTCAGCGTGGCCAGGATGGTCGGGCCGCCGACCTCGTCGACCGCGCCGGGGATGATCTGCGTCAACGTGCGGCCCGGGTACAGGCCTTGATGGCGGTGGATGTTCTCGACCACCACGATCGCGTCGTCGACCAGGATGCCGATCGAGAAGATCAGCGCGAACAACGACACGCGGTTGAGCGTGAAACCCCAGGCCCAGGAGGCGAACAACGTCACCGTCAACGTGAGGATCACCGCGCTGCCGACGATGGCCGCCTCGCGCTTGCCCAGCGCGATGAAGACCAGCGCCACCACCGACGCGGTGGCGAACAGCAGCTTCTGGATCAGCTTGCTCGCCTTGTCGTTGGCCGACGCACCGTAGTTGCGTGTCTCGGCCACCTGCACGTCGCCGGGGATGACGGTGTTGCGCAATGCATCCACGCGCTGCATCACCGCATTGGCCACGTCGATGGCGTTTTCGCCGGCCTTCTTGGTGACGGCGATGGTGACGGCCGGGTACTCGGCTGCCGGTGCGCTGGCAGCGGCCGCCACGCCATGCCAGACATAGCGGCTGGGTGGCAGCGGGCCGTCGCGCACCGTGGCCACGTCGCGCAGGAAGATGGGTTTGCCGGCACGCACACCCACCACCAGGTCGGCCACCTCGCTGGCCTGGCGCAGGAAGGGGCCGGATTCGATGGCCACCGCGCGGTTGCCGGCGATCAGTTCACCCACCGGCAGGCCGAGGTTGGCAGACAGCAGCGCCTGGCGCAGGTCGGCCACGGTGACGCCGACGCCCGACATGCGCGCCGGGTCGATCTCGACCATCACCGCGCGGCCGGGGCCGCCGATGGTGTTGACCTCACGCGTGCCCGGCACCCGCTTCAGGTCAGCCTCGACGCTGTGCGCCACGCGCTCCAGGTCGTAGGGGCCTGTGGTCGGGTTCTTGCTGAACAGCGTCAGCGTGACGATGGGCACGTCGTCGATGCCCTTGGGCTTGATGATCGGGTCGAGCACGCCCAGACCCTTCGGCAGCCAGTCCGCGTTGGAGTTCACCGTGTCGTACAGCCGAACCAGCGCCTCGGTGCGCGGCACGCCGACCTTGAACTGCACCGTGATGATGGCCAGGCCGGTGCGCGACACCGACATCACATGTTCGACGCCGGCAATCTGCGCCAGCACCTGCTCGGCCGGGCCAGCCACCATCTGCTCGACATCGCGCACCGCCGCCCCGGGGAAGGGGATCAGCACGTTGGCCATGGTCACGTTGATCTGCGGCTCTTCCTCGCGCGGCGTGACGCCGACCGCGAAGGCGCCCAGCAGCAGCGCCATCAGTGCCAGCAGCGGCGTGATCTGCGCGCGCTGGAAGAAGTCGGCAATGCGGCCAGAGACGCCCAGGCTGCCGCTGTCGTTGTTCGTCTTGGAAGGCTGGGTCATGGTCGGGGCCGAATGTGAAAGTCAGCGCGCACGGGCGGCGGCTTGCGGGTCGGAGACGACCGGCTCGCCGGGCATCAGGCCGGACAGGATCTCGACCCGGTCACCCTCTGCCCGACCCAGGCGCACCTGGCGCAACACCGGTTTGCCGTTCGGGTCCAGCACGTACAGGCCGGTCATCTCCGCACGGCGCACGATGGCCTGGAGCGGGACCGACAGGCGGCCGGTGGCGGGGGCGGCACCCACTGCGGCAGGTGCCGGGGGCACCGCCAGCCACAGCCGCGCGAACATGCCGGGCGACAGCCCCTTCAAGTCTGCTGGCAGGTCTGCGCGAAGTTGCACCGTGTGGGTCGCCGCATCGACGATCGGCAGCAGCTGCACCCGCGCCGGTGTCACCCATGCGGACGCCGCCGGCAAGCCAGGCAACTCGATTCGCAGCGACGGGCCGGCCAGCGGTTGCGAAGCGACGGACTGCGGAACAGACGCCGTGACGCGCAGCGCAGCCGGGTCGTACAGGGTCAGCAGCGGCCGCCCGGGCATCGCCATGTCGCCCAAGGACACGGGCACCTCCGCCACCACGCCCGCAAACGGCGCCCGCACGACGTAGAAGCCGCTCTGCGTGCGGGCCGCGCCGGCTTGCGCCAGCTGGGCGTTGGCCTGCGCCTGGGTCGACTTGAATTCCGATTCGGCGCGCTCCAGCGCAGCCTGGCTGATGTAGTTCTTCTGGAAGAGCTGCTTCTGGCGCTCGAAATCCTTGCCCGCCACGTCCATCGCGGCGCGGGCGGCCTGCACCTGGGCGTCACTGGCGGTGGCGTTCTGGTCGGCAGCGCGGGCGTCGATGCGCAGCAGCAACTGCCCGGCCTTCACCCGATCACCGACCTTGGCATCCAGCTGCACCACGGCGCCCGGCACCTGGGCTGCGATCACGGTCTGGCGCACCGCCTCGACCACGCCGTCGAAGGCCGAGGTGGCTGCGCTGGCTGCGGCTTGCGCGGGCACGGCCCGGAGAGCCTGGGCCTGGGCCTGGGCGCCTGCCGGCAGGCTGCACACCAGGGCAGCGGCAAGGGCGGCAGTGTGGAGGCGGGTCATGAACATGGGGCGCGCTTTCTGCTGAAGGCCGGCCGAAAGGAGGCTGGACTGATTCGACTTGATGATAGTATTTACGCAAGTAGTTAAATAGTCAAGTAGACTTGTGTGCAAGGACAGACGAAGGATCCGACTCCGAGGCATCATGGCAACTCCTCGACAACCGGCATGCCCCAGCTTGGAAGGCTTACCCGACGAAGCGCTGGCCCAGGTGGCGGCGTACTTTCAGGCGCTGTCTGAACCGACGCGCCTGCAGATCCTCAACTTCTTGCGCCAGCAGGAGCGCAGCGTTGGCGAACTGGCCCAGCTCTGTGGCCACAGCTCGGCGAACATCTCCAGGCATCTGGCCTTGCTCACCCAGCATGGGCTGGTCGCCCGTGAGAGCCGCGGCAACAGTGCGATCTACAGCATTGCGGACGAATCCGTCTATGCGCTGTGCGACCTGGTCTGCGGCAACATCGCCCGGCAGTTCGAGCGCGCGGTGCAGCACCGGGCGGCCTTCGTCAGTCCACCAGCCAAGCGGGCCAGGGCGCGCTGACCCACCGGCAATGCGTCAGGCCCGGGCAGCCGCTTCAGCAGGTGGTGCAGCCCGGCGGCTGGGTCTCGCAGCTGGCGCCGTCGACACTTTGACAACAGTGGGCGGTGAGGTAGGCCAGCAGCGCGTTCATCCGGTCGAGCGCCGGGCGATAGATCAGGTGGCGGCCATCGCGCTCCTGCGTCACGAGCCCGCACTGGGTCAGCTCCTTCAGGTGGAACGACAGCGTCGAGGCGGGCACATCGAGGGTGGCAGACAGTGTGCCGGGTGTCAGGCCTTGCGGGCCGGCACCCACCAGCGCGCGGAAGACGCGCAGGCGCATGCCCTGGGCGAGCGCGGCGAGCAAGGCAACGGCGTTCGTTTCGTCCATCATGGGCTCCGGTCGGCAGGCAGCGCTTCGCGCAGCGCGTTCGAGGTGGCAGCGGGCGCGGGCACCGCGCCGTCTGCGGGCAAGATCTTCAGCGGCTGCCCCGGCGCCTTCACCGGCAGTGCCAGGGTGATGAGCCAGCAGGTGATCAGCATCACTGCCGAGCCGCTCAGAGAAAACAGCAGGCCGCCCCACTGGTAGAGCAGCCCCGACAACAGCGTGCCGAAGAAGCGGCCGAGTGCGTTGGCGGCGTAGTAGAAGCCCACGTCCTCGGCCGCCTTTTCCGAGCCGGCATAGGCCAGGATCAGGTAGGAGTGCACCGACGAATTGATGGCGAACGCGAAGCCGAACAACCCCAGGCCGGCCACCACCACCCACGGAAGGTTCGGCACCTGCAGCGCCACCAGCACCGCCAGGCCGATGGGCACCAGCGCCAGCAGCAGGGACCACATCCGCGCCGCCGGCACCTCGGTGCTCAGGCCGTCGTCACTGCGGCGCACCAGGGCCGGCGCCAGCGCCTGCACCATGCCGTAGCCGATGGTCCACGAAGCCAAGAACGTGCTGACCATGGTGAAGGTCCAGCCCGAGGCATAGAGAAACACCGGCACGCCGACCACGAACCACACATCACGGGCGCCGAACAGCGCCACCCGGGCGGCGGCCAGCAGGTTGATGCCGCGGTTCTTGGCAAAGAGCTCCCGGGCCGACTCCGACGCCTTGCTCTTGCCCATCAATGGCGGCACGAAGCCCACCACGCCGATGAAGACCAGCGCCAGCAGCCCGGCCATGGCCCACAGCGACGCCTGGAAGCCCAGCGTCTGCAACAGCAAGCCGCCGAGGAAGAAGCCCACGCCCTTCATCGCGTTCTTGCTGCCGGTGAAGAAGGCCACCCACTTGAAGAGCTGCCCCGACGCGTCGCCGGCGGTCAGCTTGATGGCCGACTTGGCGGAGGTCTTGGTCAGGTCCTTGGCCACGCCGCAGACGCCCTGCGCCAGCACGACCCAGGCCACCGACATCGCGGCGGTCCACGACGGTGACAGCGCCGACAGCAGCAGGAAGCCGGTGATCTGCATGGCCAGCCCCACCGTCAGCATCCGCGCGATGCCGTACCGCGTGGCCAGCCAGCCGCCGACCAGGTTGGCCACCACGCCCATGGCCTCGTAGAGCAGGAACAGCAAGGCCAGCGTGAAGGGCGAATAGCCCAGCCGGTAGAAGTGCAGCAGCACCAGCATGCGCAGCGCGCCGTCGCTGAGCGTGAAGCCCCAGTAGGCGGCCGTGACGATGGCGTAGTTTCTGGTGCCGGCGTTCATGTCCGACCCGGCTCGATCAGATGCCCTGCGCCTGCATGTGACAGGCCAGGTCGACCATGCGGCAGGCGTAGCCCATCTCGTTGTCGTACCAGGCGTAGACCTTCAGCATCGTGCCGTCGGTGACCAGGGTGGACAGCGCGTCGACGATGGCGCTGCGGGTGTCGCGGGCGTAATCGGCGCTGACCAGCGGGCGCTCTTCGTAGCCCAGGATGCCGGCCAGCGGGCCCTTGGCGGCTGCGGCAAACAGCCGGTTGACTTCTTCGGCGGTGGTCTCGCGCTTCAATTCAAAGACGCAGTCGGTGAGCGACGCGTTCAGCACCGGCGCGCGGACCGCGTGGCCGTCGAGCTTGCCCTTCAGCTCCGGGTAGATCAGCGCGATGGCGGTGGCGCTGCCGGTCGTCGTCGGCGCCAGGCTCAGCATTGCGCTGCGCGCACGCCGCAGGTCCCTGTGCGGCGCATCGACCATCAGATTGGTATTGGTCGGGTCGTGGATGGTGGTGATCTGGCCGTGGCGGATGCCGAGCGCTTCATGCACGACCTGGACCACCGGCGCCAGGCAATTGGTGGTGCAGGACGCGGCGGTGACGATGCGGTCTCTGCCCGGGTCATAGAGCGCGTGGTTGATGCCGACGACGATGTTCAGCACCGGATTCGGGCCATGAGCGACCTTGACCGGTGCAGCCACGACCACGCGCCTGGCGCCACGGTCGAGGTGGCCCTGCAGGGTCGCCGGGGTCAGGAACTTGCCGGTGCACTCCAGCACCAGGTCCACGCCCAGGTCGCCCCAGGGGATCTCGGCCGCAGCGGCGTGTGACGAGAACGACAGCGCCTTGGCCCCGACGCGGATGCCGGCGTCGCCGGTAGCGGTGATGTCGGCCTTCCAGCGGCCCTGCACGCTGTCGAATTCCAGCAGGTGCGCGGTCGCCGCCGCGCCGCCCTGCAGTTCGTTCAGGTGGACCACATCCAGCCGGTTGCCCGCGCGCGGGTCATCGGTCGGGCGGTCCACCGCGCCGAGGGCGGCGCGCAGGGCCAGGCGGCCGATGCGGCCCATGCCGTTGATGCCAACTCTCATGGTGTCAGGTCCTCGCTGATGGCGTCATCGCCGCTGATTCGAAATTTCTACGATTACAGAATGATAGGCGCCGCACATGACGATTCCGTGACGCGCGTGCACGGGCCCCAGCAGGCAATCGTGTCCATCGAAATTGGCAGCGATCGCCGCAAACCCTGGATTCGAAAGCGGCCCACTGAGAGCCTGAGAGTCTTTCGTTCATGCCCGCTCACCACGCCAAAGTGCTCCCGCTCGTCGTTGCAAATGCTCGCCATAGCCCGGGCTATGGCTGCGCTTTGCGCCTAGATCGGGCGCCCTTTGACGCGCTGTTCCGGCACGCCCGAAAAACTCTCAGGCTCTGAGCCTAGAATTCAAACGCGTTAGTCAATACCGAATCAGGCAACCCACCCGG
>JBBRVT010000070.1:0-13118 GCA_038246615.1 Burkholderiales bacterium | reverse complement strand
CGGGCGTCAGGTCCGCAGACAGCGCGTCAGGCCCGGTGCATTGCGGCGAGGTGGGCAGGCCCAGCGGCCGCGACGCGGCCTGCGGCGCACGCGGCTGGGTCGGCAACGCCGCTGATGCTGCTTGTGCCACTGATGCCACCGATGCCACTGCTGGTGGGTCCGGACTGGGCGCCGCTGCCAGCGCCGCCGTTCGTCGCGCCGAAAGACCCCGGTGCTGTCTGGGTCCGGGCCGTGCCGGCCATGGCGACCGGCCTGCAGGCAGCAGTCGCGGTGACGAAGTTGAAGGCGTTGCGCACGAGACAGCTCCACTGGGTTCAACGACATCGGTTGGGTGCCCCACGATGTTGCCGGGCAACGAACCCCACAAGGGTCTGCTTCCGAACTGGCAAGCGCTGTGCCCGTGTCTTGGCTGGCTGGCTGGCTGGCTGGCTGGCGGCGGCTGCGCGGTGTGACCATCAGCGCGTCATTGGCCGGCCTGCCCTACCGCATCGACCTGCCCTCGGCAGGTGCAATACCCGCCAGGTCCGCCGCCAGTCCACCGCCAGGTGCTCCAGCCGCAGCTTGGCCAGTGGCCATAGTGCGGGCCGTGCGCCAACAGCCGCCAAGGTTGCATCGGCAGTATTTGCGGCAAAGAGAAGCGCCGGTTGAACTCGCATGATCTGTTCGCCTTGCCCTGCAGCGCTGCCACCATCGTGCGCACCAGTGCGTGCTGCCGCCCCTGGCTTGCGCGGCACCGGAAAGTCCGTCAGGCCGGCCAGTGCCGCGCTGTAGTCGCTGACCAGCACCACTGGCCGCAGCGGCGGGCGCTGACGCAGACCACGCCCCAGGTGCAGAGACCGTCGCGCCCACCGCACATCACCATGGCGCTGGGCACCGGCTGGACGTTGTCGTCGGCCTGGTACTGCGCCAGCGCATCCTGCACGTCGCCGGCTCGGCTGAGGTTGCGCCGACTGTTGTCTGTCAAGGACAGGGTGAGCGATGGGACGGTCATGACCCACCCCTGCTGAAGGTGGCCCGCAGCGCGGGCCATGAAGCCGGGAACGCAGGGCCAGCGAAGTCTCGCCAAGGCAGGCTTCCCGCACCTTGGGCCGGGCCCATCGGGCCGAGCGTCGGGCGGTGGCGTCGACGCCTGCAGTCAGATCGCCCGCGCCCGGCGGTTTGGAAGCCACTGGCGGATGCCTGGGAACATGCCTTGCCGATCAGTGGCCCGGCCACCTCGCGCCCGCCACCGTGCCTGCCACCATGCCTGCCAACATGCCCACCACCATGCTTACCAACACGCCTGCGACCGGCGATCACCCGGCTGGCCCGGTCGACCCCGAAGACCCGGCCCGCCTACAGCAGTGGCTGGACCACTTCGGCATCACCGCCGAGCAACTCCGCGAGGCAGTGCAAGCCGCCGGCAGCGCACCGGACGCGGTCGCCGAGCACCTGTTGAACCAGGGCGGCAGCGCTGGCCCCGGCTGATGCCACCGCGGCCACTGTTGGGGTTCGCCCTTTCCGGCGTCCCCGGTGTGCCAGCCGTGGTTCGCCAACCTGGGTTGGGTCTCCATGAATTGGCGCCATCACCGGCCGCCGCTTCGTCGAGGGCGCCGCCGCCTCGGGCCCTGGAGAGGTCTTGCCGGGGCAGCTGGCCCGGCAGTGCATGCGCGATGGCATGGCCAAGCTCGACAGTGCCGAGCCCCGTCTCTGTTGCTGGCTGACCGTCCAGGCGCTGAGCCTGGTGCCAGCCCGTTGATGCCATCGCCCGCAGCGGCGACCGCAGGTGTGCCCAGGCGGCCGGCTTCGACCGCAACCGGCCGCCACCACGTGCCCGCACAGCGGGCGCGGGCACTGTAATTGCCCAGCATGGGCATGTCTGCTGTGCCACCGCCCTGGGGACCGTTGCCCGAGCAGCGCATGCTGCTGCGTTTGCTGCTCGTGGCCGTGTCACTGGCGCTGGTGGTGATCCTGAAGCCGTTCTACGGCACGCTGCTGTGGGCGCTGATCATCGCGCTGCTGTTCACGCCCATGTACCGCTGGCTGGTGGGCCGTCTGCGTGGCCGGCACAACTGGGCTGCGCTGCTCACCCTGGTCGTGGTGCTGCTGATCGCGGTGCTGCCGGTGCTGCTGATCGGCGTCGGCCTGGTCGGTGAGGTGTCCACGTTGATGGCGCAGGTGCAATCGGGCGAGCTCCGGCCCGAAACCTGGCTGCAGCAGATCTTCAACCGCCTGCCCGACCCGCTGCTGCGGGTGATGGAGCGTTTTGGCATGGCCGATGTGGCGGGCCTGCAAAGCCGGCTGCTGGATGGGCTGAACGAGATCGGGCAGCTGATTGCCACCCGGGTGCTGCGTTACGGGCAGAACACCTTCGAGCTGCTGGCCAGCCTGTTCATCATGCTGTACGTGGCCTTCTTCCTGTTGCGCGACGGCGACGCGCTGGTCGCCACGCTGCGCGACTCGGTGCCGCTGACACCCAGACACCAGCGTCTGCTGAGCCTGAAGTTCAGCACGGCCATCCGCGCCACTGTCAAAGGCAACCTGCTGGTGGCCTTGCTGCAGGGCGGCCTGGGCGGGCTGGCATTCTGGGTGTTGGGGGTGCGCGGCGCGCTGGTGTGGGCGGTGTTGATGGCGTTTCTGTCGCTGCTGCCGGCGGTGGGTGCTGCGCTGGTGTGGGCGCCGGTCGCGCTGTACCTGCTGGCCGCCGGCGAGCATGCCGCAGGGCTGGGGCTGGTGGCCTGGGGCGTTCTGGTGATCGGCCTGGTCGACAACCTGCTGCGCCCGGTGCTGGTGGGCAAGGACACCCGCATGCCCGACTGGGTGGTGCTGATGGCCACCCTGGGCGGCATGGCGGTGTTCGGCATCAACGGCTTCGTGCTCGGGCCGGTGATCGCGGCGATGTTCTTTGCCGTCTGGCAGATCATGTTGCTGGACTGGCGCAACGCGCCAGCCGACGACGACGCCGCGCCGGGCAGCGGCTGAGACCCGGAGCGCGGTGGCGTCAGCGGCCGGCCAGGCTTGTTCCGGGCTGATTGCGCAGACCGCGCGCACCCTGCCTCAACGTTGTGGGCAGCGGCGTTGCGTCAAGCCGGTGCGGCGTTGGTGCAGCAGTGGTGTCGGCCGCGCAGCAGTTCGCGCCGGCGCCTGCACCGGCCCGGGCAGACCAGGTGCTGGGCCGCATACAGGCCGTCTGCCGAGGCGATCTCCACCCGCACCACCGGCATGCCGTCGGCCGCAGTCTGTTCGCCCACCCAGGCCACCAGCGCCGGCGCGCCGGGCTGCCGCAGCAGGCGGCGCAGCAGCGCATGGCGCTCTCGGGCTGCATCAGGCCGGTCGGTGCCGGGCAGGCTGTCGGGATCGTGCGCGGTGCAGCCGCGGCCGCCGGCCACAACGCCGAAGGCGGCTGCCGGCAGCCAGAAGGTGTCGAGCATCTCCCCGGGGATGCAACTGTCCATCTCCAGCGCGTAGACCTGGCCGTCGGCACACAGCCCGCGGCGCACGTTGGCACGTAGCGCGACGAAGGTTTCACGGAAGGCGCAGCCGATGTCGGTCGATTCCATGAACCGGTGCACCCGGTTGCCGCGGTGGTCCCGGGGCAGTTGGTTGGTTTGCAGGCCAGGCAGACGCATGGGCGGTTCTTCGGCGCCGCCGCAGCGGACTTGAATGCCCAAGCCCCGCGTGACGTGCTTCTGCCTGCAGTGCGCGCCGGCCGGCAAATCACCAGCCTGGTGCCGAGGTGGATGATCGCGGCGGCCCTGGGCCGCGTGCCGGGTGGCGCGCGCGAACAGCCAGGCAGGCCAGCCGGCGCGCACCGACCCGGGCTTCAACTGCCCGGCGCGGGCGGCGATTGTTTGGGCGGCGATTGTTTGGGCGGCGCTTGCTCGGGCGGCGGTGTAGCTGGCGGCGCGGGCTGTGCACCGGCAGGCCTGCCTGGCCGGCGCCGCTGATAGGCCGTCATCAAAGGCGTGGCCGATACGCCGTGCAGCACGATGGACAGCGCAATGCCGGCCAGCGCCGCACCGATCAGTTCTTCTGCCAACGCGCCGACGACGCCGTGTTCCAGCGCGAACGCCAGGTAGAACAGCGTGCCCACGCCGCGGATGCCGAACCACGCCAGCAGCCGCCGCTGCGCCGGCGCCAGCATGTTGCGCCGCACCACTGCCAACACCGACAGCGGCCGCACCACCAACACCAGCACCGCGCCAAAGGCAAGTGCCTGCGGTGTGATCGGCACGCTGTGCAGCGCCACGCCGACCGCCAGCACGGTGGCGGCCTCGATCAGCCGCTCGATGCGGGCGCCGAAAGCATGCAGCCGCTGCGACAGCGCCGGGTCGGTCGCGCCGGGCACGCTGTCGTCGTCCACCCGCCACAACAGCAGTGTCGCAGCGGCAAACACCACCACGAAGGAAGAGCAATGCAGCATCCGCGCCAGGCCGAAGCCCAGCACCACCGTGCCCACATACAGCAACTCGTCGCGGGCAAGACGCTCGCCGTGCAGCAGGCGCTGGCGCATCAGGTGCCCCAGGCCGGCGCCCAGCGCCATGCCCACCAGCGCGCCGCCTCCAATGGGCCACACCAGATCGTCCCAGGCCCAGCCTGTCAGGCCCGGTCCCAGCGTGTGCAGGCCCATCAGGCCCAGCGCCAGCATCACCGCCGGCAGGGCGCTGCCGTCGTTCAGGCCGCCTTCGGCCGTCAGCGACAGCCGCACGGCATCACGGTCTGCGTCGGATCGGATCTGCACTTCCGACGCCAACACCGGGTCGGTGGGCGACATCACCGCCGCCAGCAGCAGCGCCAGCGGCCAGGGCATGTCCAGCAGCCAGGCGGCCGCCAGCATGCCCAGCAGCACCGTCACCACCATGCCGGGGCCGGCCAGCAACAGGGCCACGCGCCAGGTGCCCAGGCGCAGCGGCGCCCGCAGCCGCAGGCCCACCGCCATCAGCGACAGCAGCACTGCCAGCTCGGTGGCCAGCACCAGTGCGGGCAGGTGCTGGGTGATGTCTCCGGACGACGGCGCACCCAGCACCGCGCCGGCACCCCAGCCCACGCCGAGGTACAGCACCGCTGGTGTCAGCGGCAACCGGCGCACCGCCCGGTCCACCAGCGCCAGCGCCAGCAGCACGGTGCCGAACACCAGCAGCGACACCGTCACCATGGCGCACTGCTGCCTTGGCGTGGGTCAGCCATGGTCAGGCACGGCCTGCGCCGGTCCCTGGCGGTCAGGCGCGGGCGGCAGCCTGGCGGCATGCTAAGGCGCGGTGCCCGGACCACTCGCGGGTGTCGGTGGTCTTCAGGGTTGCAGCCGACGTGCGCAAGCGGCACGCCCCGTCCTTCGCGGGGTCGGTCAGGCTGGCCAGGATGTCGACGCGGTCGTCGTTGCGCATGTGGAGTTTCCTTCGAGGGTGAAGCCAAACGGCCAAGCGCGGCCGACACCCGGCGTGGCAGTCGGTGTGCCCGCACCCTGCCGCCTCTTGCAGAAGCCTGCCTGCCAGGCACCTCTCCAGCCCAGGTTCCAGCGGAAACTCAGTCCGGGAAGGTCGACTGCCCAGCCCGGAGTGCAGGTGCTGTACGGGGAGGACCATCCGGTCAACTCTGCTGGGCAGGCAACATCATGGGTAATCAGGGGCCGTCATGGGTAGTCATGGGTACTGAAATCTCCACTGAGAATTCTGGTCAGCGAAGTGAGGCCGACGCTTCGGTCGAGCACGACCACCGGCTTCGAGATCGGCTCGTCGAATTGAACGCAGCCCCGGTTCAGCGGCACAGTGCACCGCGCCATGCGTTTTTGAAACCCTGCAAGGCGGCACACAGCTTTGGTGTGCATGCGGTTTGAATGCGGTGTGCATGCCGCGTTTCGCGGCGGCGTTCATCGCATCGGAACCGCCGACGTCTTTCTGGACGAGCGCAAGCCCAGCCCGGCCAAGCCGAGGAACTGGGGACCGTGGAGCGTCGCAACGCTGCCGACGACCCAGTAGACGCCGACACCGGCGCCAATGCCGACATTGGCGACCGCCACGTTGGCCGTGGTCGAGGTGATGAGCGTGCTCATGGTGCGGAAGATCCATACCGCATTGGCGTTGCCGCCCCCGTCGAGCAAAACATCGGCGCCCAGCGTCACCGCACCGCCATCGTAGACGCCCGGGCTGTAGATGGTGGCCACGCCGTTCGAGAAGAATGTGCTGGTGCCCGCAAACGCATTCAGGTCGAGGATGGCCTGGTCGAGCTGAAGCTGTGCGCTCGCCGCAATGGCAGTGTTCTGCTGGATCGAGCCGGCCGAGAACACGTAGCCTCCGCCGGCCGTGGCGTTGGGCGACGAGCCCAGGTTGCCGCTGATGGTGCTGGTCGGCACATTCGTCACGCCGGCGGCGGCGAGCACCGCGAAGCTGGCCAGATCGGCGCCGAAGATCGGTGCGGACCATGCAGGCGCGGGGCCGAATATCACTGCAAGGACCAGCGGCAGCGCTGACTTGATGGCGTTCATGGTGGCTCCGGTTCTTGAAGAACCGGTGGCCGGGATTGCCAACGGTCCGGCTTGACTTTGCCTGTCCGAACGCGCCGCGTCACCCCTCGGATGCGGCGAAGTTGCGTGCGACGACGCACAGACCGGGCCGCGCAGTTCAGTCCGCAAGTTCAGGTCCAGGACCAGTCATCGCGCCAGATTGCGCGCCTTCGGCGACGTGGCAGGCGCCGCAGCGTGGTCACCGTCCTGTTCGCCATCAGCGGGTGGCTGCCGACCCCTGGGCTGCCAACGCCAATGCTGCGCCTTGCAGGCCGACCGCGTCCACGCCCAGCGCATCACCTGCCCCAGATCCGACGGCGGAAGTCGGTGCTGGAACGTCGTTTGCCGGTTGTCCCGCAGCAACTGCTTGCGAACGCCGCCGAACCAGCGGCACCCCTTGAAAAACCCACAGACGAACCGGTGCCATCACTGCCATGAACCAATTGATTGCTGCACTGCCGAATGACGAACTGCAGCGCCTGTACCCGCTGCTGGAGCCGATCGAGCTGACGCTCGGGCGTGTTTTGTACGACGTGGGCAGCAGCCCTGGCTACGTCTGGTTTCCCACCGACGGGATCGTTTCTCTGGTTGCCCAGACTGGGTCCGGGTCCACCTCCGAGATTGCAGTCGTTGGCAATGAAGGTGTGGTCGGGGTCGGGCTGCTGATGGGCGGTGAAACGATGCTCAACCGGGCCGTGGTGCAGCGCGCCGGCAGAGGCTTGCGGCTTGCGGCGTCGGTATTCAGGGCCGCGTTGTATCCGTCGAGCCCGGTGCTGCGCTTGCTGCTGCGCTACACGCAGGCCTTGATGGCGCAGTTGGGCCAGGTTGCGGTCTGCAACCGACACCACAATGTGCGCCAACAGCTGTGCCGATGGATGCTGATGAGCCTGGACCGTTTGCCTGGGAATGAACTGGTGACGACGCAATTGCGGATTGCCAGCATGCTCGGGGTCCGGCGCGAGGGGGTCACAGAGGCGGCGCTGCAGTTGCAGCGCGATGGCTTGATCCGCTGCTCGCGCGGCCGCATCCTGGTGGTTGACCGGAAGGGGCTCGAACGCCAGTGCTGCGAATGCTATGCCGTGGTCAGCAACGAGTATGGCCGGCTGCTGCCTTCACAACAGCCTGGCCTGCGCCACTGGCCCGCGACAGGGCATGCCGCTGAAGCGCCGCCCGCAAAGCCTGCCACGCACCGGCGCACCGGGCCAGGTGCCAGCCATCATCACACCCGTGCCTGCCAGAGCGGTGCCGGCCAGAACGGTGCCGGCCAGAACGGTGCCGGCCAGAGGGCGGCGACGGTTCACGGCGCACATGGCGATGACAGCCATCGGCATGGGCACTGACATGCGCAGCCAGTTGCCGACAGCACAGTGGGGCACTGGCAAAAGGGCGCGCCGCCGGCGCCCGGGGCATGCGGGCACAGCAGTATGTGCAGCAGGCCGATGCCGGCCGCGTCCTGCCACCAGGATGGCATACCGCTTGCCCCGACGTGACGCACCCTGACCGAAGCGGCCGCAGTGAACCCGCAACCGCCACGCAGTTCCGGCGTGTTGAAGCCCACCGGCCACACGGTGATCGCGCTCCCTTTTGCCGGTCAGGCCCAGACCGCTGCACAGCGACTGCAAACCATCGGTGGTGAAGCAGAAGCCAGGCAACACGTCACCGACGAAGAGGTTCCGGGCCACCAGGGCGCTTGCCCACTGCAGACCGGCCCAGGGTCCGCCGCATCCATCTGGAGAATCGAATGAAGCGCCACTCTCTGCAATGCACTCTGCTGCTGGGCGGGCTTGCCCCGGCGGTGTGCGTGATTGCTGCAATGCCGACACCCGGTGTCCCGCATGACTGACCCGTCGACCCGCAACATGGCTGATCCGCCGGCCGATCCCGCTGCTGCTGCCAGCACTGGGGGGCCTGCGGCCGCTGCCGGCCGCCCTGCCCAGCCAGGTTGGCTGGAGGCCCTGCAGGCGATCGGGCGCGAGCTGCCCGGCCTGGTCAGCGACCGCATCGATCTGCTGTCGCTGGAACTGCAGCGTGCCGGCCAGGCGTTGGCGCAGATCGTCGCGCTGCTGGTGGCCGTCGCCATCCTCGGCGTCACCGGCTGGCTGGCGCTGTGGGCCGGCATTGCGGTGGGCCTGGTCGAACTGGGGCTGCACTGGTCTCTGGCGCTGCTGCTGGTGCTGGCGATGAACGCAGGCGCAGCCTGGCTGGTGGTCGCCCGACTGCGCCTGCTGCTGCCGCTGCTGCGTCTGCCGGCCACCCGCCGCCACCTGACCCTGGGCCGCACCAGCGAACCCGCCGCACCGCCGGCACCCAGCCCGACCAGGGCCGACACCACCGCCGCGCCACCGCTGGGGCAGGCGGGCTGACGACCGACAGACGCCCACCAGGGGTACCACCACAAACTCCCAGACATGTGGCGACCGCAGGCGACCGCAGGCGACCGCAGGCGGCCGCACGGCAGATTGGCAGTCTTTGTTCCATTTCCGCCGCGACCCGCCAGGGCCCGGCGGTCGCTCTCGGGCACACCAGCCTTGCCGCAGCGCGGCATCGGCCCCGCCGGCACAGCAGAGCCCGCACCCGCCAGCAAGACCCCATGCGCGCACGCCGCTGTCACGCCGCGCCAGGTCTGCCATCCACGCTTGCAACCGGGGGAGGGCACGCCGCTTGCCACAGGCTGGCTTCGCCTTGCCCTCAGCCCAACAGGAGCCTCCCATGGTCACCGTCACATCACCCAACATGTCCAACAACCCCGGTGCCGAGGCCGGCGCCAACGGCGGCAGCGCTGCCAACGGCCGGCCGGAAGGCGGCAACGGATCCAACGACATGCTGCACACCATCGCCCAGGGCGCGCACCAGGCCATCGACCGCCTGGCCGAGCAGGTGACACCGCATGTGCAGCGGCTGCAGGAGAACGTGGCCGGCTCAACCGACATGCTCGACGAGCGTGCCGACCAGCTGCGCGAGATGACCGACGAGTGGTTGGAAACGCTGCGCTGCACGGTGCGCGAGAACCCGCTGGCTGCCATGGGTGCCGCGCTGGCGGTGGGCCTGTTGGTCGCACGCCTGTCGCGCTGACCCGCCATGGCTGCCCAGCCTTTGCCCGGCCTGCCTGCGCCGGGCACACCGCCGCCCGAGCCTGCGGACGACACCGACCTCGACACCCGCATCAGCCTGGTCGAGATGCGCTTGATCGCCCGTGAGGAGCGGCTGCATGGCCGGCTGCAGCAGATGGGCCAGCGCTTGGGCCAGGCGGCTGCGCCACGTGCATTGCTGCTGAAGCTGGCCGGCGTCGCGCTGGCCGGCGGGGTACTGGTCTGGGCGATTCGCTCGGGCGGTGTCCACGCTGCGGCGCGCAGCGTGCAGGCGGCAGCCGGCGGCAGCCCGCCCCATCTGCTGCTGAGCCTGCTGCCGATGGCCTGGCCCTTGCTGCCGGCGCGCTGGCGCACCCGCATCAGCCCGGCCACGGCCGCCACCGTGCTGGGCCTCGCCGCACCGGTGGTCCAAAGCCTGTTGGCGCGCCGCGCGGCTGGCGTCACCAGCAGCGCACCACCGACCATGGCACATGTCGATCTGCTGCGTTACGCCGGCACCTGGCATGAGCAGGCGCGGCTGCCGGCGCCGTTCGAAGGCGCCTGCGCCGGGCAGCCGCGCGCCGTCTACACGCCGCAGGGCAGCCGCCTGGCGGTGCGCAACGAGTGCCGCGCCGCCAGTGGCCGGCTGCGCGTCGCCGAAGGTGTGGCCCGCGTGGTGCCCGGCAGCGGCGGCGCACGGCTGCAGGTCAGCTTCATGCCGACCTGGCTGCAGTGGCTGCCGTTCGTCTGGGCCGACCTGTGGATCCTGCATGTGGACGAGTCGGCAGCCGATTACCGCGTGGCGATCGCCGGCCACCCGTCCCGCCAGGGGCTGTGGCTGCTGTCGCGCAGCCCGCAACTGCCGGACGACCAGCTGCAGCGCCTGATTGCGGTGGCCAAAGACCTGGGCTACGACACCGACCGGCTGGTGCTGGCCAGCCCGCCGGACACGCCGCACTGACCGCCGTGCGCTGCCGGGCCAGCCCTGCCAGGCGCAGGCCCCATTGCCTGCCAAGCCGTGCTGACGCCGGGCCATGCCAGCCTGCGCGACCGCCATGACACTGCGAAGCCCAAGGTTGACTGGTATGGACATTGCCAAATTCGTGGAGTTTGCGGAATTTGTGGAATTTGTGGAGTTTGCGGAACTGGCGCTTTGTGCTGCACCAACCGCCCGCTGAACCAACCACCCGCAGCGGCGGCCGCGCAGCCCGCCCAAAGTGTTGGCCTGCCGGCCAGCGTTGCGGCGGGCGGCGGCTCTTGGTGGCCGACGACAACCGCGACGGCGACAGCCCGGCCCAGGCCATGCAACATGGCACACGCCTTGCCCCCGGGACACCAGGCAAGCCTGCCGTCCGCCGTCGATCGGAGACTTCCCATGCAAACCATCCCCGGGCGGCGCACACGCGCATTGGCCCTGCTGCTGGCCACCACGGCTGGCGTGGCCGCTGGCTGCGACCGCCGCGTCACGGACCCGGCGTTGCCGTCGACCACCGGTCCGAGCATCAGTCCAAACACCGGCCCCAACACCAGTTCCGACACCAGTCCCGACACTTCGCCGGGCCAGCCCTCCACGCCGCCCGCCCCCGTGCGCGGCACGGCAGCCGACAGCAGCGGTTCGGCGGCCAGCCGTTAGCGCGGGGGCAGCATGTTGCTTCGAGAAGGCTGGCTGCTGGCCAAGGAAGCCGTATCGTCCTGGATCGACGACGACGCGCCCAGCATGGGTGCGGCGCTGGCCTACTACACCGTGTTCTCGTTGGCGCCGCTGTTGCTCATCGTCATCGCGGTGGCCGGGCTGGTGTTCGGCCAGGAGGCCGCGCGCGGCGAGATCTTCGGCCAGCTCTCGGGCCTGTTGGGCACTGACGGCGCCCGCGCCGTCGAGAACCTGCTGGACAACCTGAACCGGTCTGACAGCGGCGTGCTGGCCACGCTGGTCGGCGTGGCGGTGTTGCTGGTGGGCGCCACCACGGTGTTTGCCGAGTTGCAGTCGGCGCTGGACCGCATCTGGCGCGCGCCCGATCGCCCGGCCGGCCAGGGCCTGATCGGCCTGCTGCGCACCCGGCTGCTGTCGCTGGGCATGGTGATGGGGCTGGGCTTCCTGCTGATGGTCTCGCTGGTCGTCAGCGCGGGTCTGTCCGCGCTGGGCAAGTGGTGGACGCCCTGGTTCAGTGAAGGCGCGGTGATGCTGCTCGAGGCGCTCAACATCGGCGTCAGTCTGGTGCTGCTGAGTGCCGTCTTCGCGATGATCTACAAGTGGATGCCGCGGGTGCAGGTGGACTGGCGCGACGTGTGGGTCGGCGCGATCATCACCGCGCTGTTGTTCACGCTGGGCAAATCGCTGATCGGGCTGTACATCGGCCGCAGTGGCGTGGCCTCGCCCTTCGGCGCCGCAGCATCGCTGGTGGTGCTGCTGGTGTGGGTCTACTGGTCGGCGCAGATCTTCCTGCTCGGCGCCGAGTTCACCTGGGTCTGGGCCAACCGCCATGGCTCGTTGAAGTGGCAGTGCGGCAGTGGGCCGCTGCCCCCCGGTCGCCGGCCCGCCAAGGCCACGGACAACAGGCGCAACGCGGGCCCGGACACCGTGCGCTGAGCTTGCGGCGGGGCCCCTTGGACGAGGCCAGGCCGACAGCGGCCATTGGTATTCCGGCCATCGCGGGGTGCGGCGCGCCCCCCGCGCCACCGGTGCCACCGGCGCCACCGGCGCCGTAGGCACGGCGATTGCCCTGGAGAACCAGACCACTGGAGATTCCCACCATGAAGACCATCCCGCAGTTGCCAGGCACGCCGACTGGAGCGTCAGTGTCACTGCCGATCACGACGCCGGCGCCCGACACCGTGCCGCTGCCGCCTACGCCGCATCCGGACCCCGAGCCAATGTCCGACCCGGTTCCTCCGGACATCGGCGACCCTATCCCGCCTGGCGGTATGCCGCCGATAGGCGACCCTGGCCGGATTTGACCGGCGAAGCCCTGCGCGGTGCCTGAGCACATTTGCCGATGTGGTACGGCGCCATCGCGCCGGCGCTCACCGGCACAGACAGACGCCGGCTGACCGACTGATGCCCGGTCGGGCCATTCCGTCGCTGCGCAGGGCCGACTGCGGCGTGCAACGCACCGCGCAACTGCTGGCGTTTGCCAGCACGCTGCGACTGACACCGCAAGCGGTATAGGCGGCCATGCTGCTGCCGGACTTGCGTCGGGCCACCGGCGGGCAAGGCCATCCGGTGCGGCTGCTGCTGTCTACGGCCACGACATCGGTGCTGACGGCAGGGCATGTCGCCGCGCATGTCGCCGGGCCCGTTGCGGGGTGCGTCGCCGGGCACACACGGCTGCGATCGGCCGCGATGCGGCGCCTTTGCAGCCTTGAGCCGGTGCGGTAGCGCCAACTTGCTCCGCCCATGCAGTCGCAGCAGTTTGTCGCCTGCGTCGGCGAACTTGATCGCGCCAGCGCTGAACGCTCCGGCACCCAGAAGGCGGAGCGAATTGCCGCTGGCGTCGACAGGGTGCGGGGATGTGCGTCAGTTGCGGTCGGCGCGGGCGGCACGGGTGCTGCCCGTGCCGTCGGAGCGGATGCCG
>JBBRVT010000069.1:0-13177 GCA_038246615.1 Burkholderiales bacterium | reverse complement strand
TCGTTCTCCAGCAGGCCGCGCCGGCAGCGCCAGCGCAGCCTGCTGAGCTCACGCTCGCCGATGGGCTGGTCTGCGCTCTGGGGAGTGTGCATGGCGGGGCTTGCGGCAGGCTGTCGGGCAGGCTGGAGGGCAGACAAACGGGCAGACAAAGGGGCAGACAAACGGGCAGGCGATCAGACGGTGCGTCGCACCATCAATTCCTTGATCTTGCCGATGGCCTTGGTGGGGTTCAGGCCCTTCGGGCACACATCGACGCAGTTCATGATGGTGTGGCAGCGGAACAGGCGGTAGGGGTCTTCCAGGTTGTCCAGCCGGGCGGCGGTGTCCTGGTCGCGGCTGTCGGCGATGAAGCGGTAGGCCTGCAGCAGGCCGGCCGGGCCGACGAACTTGTCGGGGTTCCACCAGAAGCTGGGGCAACTGGTCGAGCAGGCGGCACACAGGATGCATTCGTACAGGCCGTTCAACTCGTCGCGCTCCTCGGGTGACTGCAGCCGCTCCTTCTCGGGCGGGATGCTGTCATTCACCAAATACGGCTTGATCGAGTTGTACTGCTTGAAGAACTGCGTCATGTCGACGATCAGATCGCGGATGACCGGCAGGCCGGGCAGCGGCTTGAGCACCACGGTGCCCGGCAGGTCGCGCATGTTGGTCAGGCAGGCCAGGCCGTTCTTGCCGTTGATGTTCATCGCGTCCGAGCCGCACACGCCCTCGCGGCAACTGCGGCGGAAGGTGATCGCCGGGTCGAGCGACTTCAGCTTCATCAGTGCATCGAGCAGCATGCGCTCGCTGCCGTCGAGCTCGACGTCGATCGACTGCATGTAGGGTTTGGCGTCCTTGTCGGGGTCGTAGCGGTAGATCTGGAAGTGACGTGTTGCCATGGTGCGTTTTGCTCCGGCGATCAGAAGGTGCGAACCTTGGGCGGAATGCTGTCCACCGTCAGCGGCTTCAGGTTGACCGGCTTGTAGTCCAGCCGGTTGCCCTGGCTGTACCACAGGGTGTGCTTCATCCACTCGGCGTCGTTGCGGCCGAGCGGGAACTGCGGGTCGTCGGCGCCGCGTTCGTAGTCGGCCACCGAATGCGCGCCCCGGCATTCATGGCGGGCGGCCGCTGATTCAATGGTGGCCTGGGCCGCCTCGATCAGGTTCTCGACTTCCAGCGCCTCGATGCGGGCGGTGTTGAAGACCTTGCTCTTGTCCTTGAGGGTGATGTTGGCCACCCGCTCGCGCAGCTTGGCCACTTCCACCGTGCCGGCGGTCATCAGCTCTTGGGTGCGGAACACCGCCGCATGCTTCTGCATGGTGTTGCGCAGGTCGTTGGCCACGTCTTGCGCGTATTCACCGCTGCTGCTGCCGTCCAGGCGGGCGATGCGGGCCAGCGCCATGTCGGCGGCATCAGCCGGCAGCGGCTTGTGGGCCTGGTCGGCACGCTTGAAGGCGTCGACGATGTGGTTGCCGGCCGCGCGGCCGAACACCAGCAGGTCGAGCAGCGAGTTGGTGCCCAGCCGGTTGGCGCCATGCACGCTGACGCAGGAGCATTCACCCACCGCGTACAGGCCGTTGACCACCGCATTCGGGTTGCCGTCCTTGGGCACCACCACCTGGCCGTGGATGTTGGTGGGAATGCCGCCCATCTGGTAGTGGATGGTCGGCACCACCGGAATCGGCTCCTTGGTGATGTCGACGTTGGCGAAGTTGTGGCCGATCTCGAACACGCTGGGCAGGCGCTTCAGGATGGTGTCGCCGCCCAGGTGGGTCATGTCGAGCTCGATGTAGTCCTTGTTGGGACCACAGCCGCGGCCTTCCTTGATCTCCTGGTCCATGCAGCGCGAGACGAAGTCGCGCGGCGCCAGGTCTTTCAGCGTGGGCGCGTAACGCTCCATGAAACGCTCGCCGTTGACGTTGCGCAGGATCGCACCCTCGCCGCGGCAGCCTTCGGTCAGCAACACGCCGGCGCCGGCCACGCCGGTGGGGTGGAACTGCCAGAACTCCATGTCTTCAAGCGGAATGCCGGCGCGTGCGGCCAGCCCCAGGCCGTCACCGGTGTTGATGAAGGCATTGGTGCTGGCGGCATAGATGCGCCCGGCGCCGCCGGTGGCCAGCAGCGTGGTCTTGCCCTCGAGGATATAGACCTCGCCGGTCTCCATCTCCATGGCGGTGACGCCCAGCACGTCGCCTTCGCTGTCGCGCACCAGGTCCAGCGCCATCCACTCGACGAAGAACTGGGTGCGCGCCTTGATGTTCTGCTGGTACAGCGTGTGCAGCATGGCGTGGCCGGTGCGGTCGGCGGCTGCGCAGGCGCGCTGTACCGGCTTTTCGCCGTAGTTGGCGGTGTGGCCGCCGAACGGGCGCTGGTAGATGGTGCCGTCGGGGTTGCGGTCGAACGGCATGCCGAAGTGCTCGAGCTCGTAGACGACCTTGGGCGCCTCGCGGCACATGAACTCGATCGCGTCCTGGTCGCCCAGCCAGTCACTGCCCTTGACGGTGTCGTAGAAGTGGAAGTGCCAGTTGTCCTCGGACATGTTGCCCAGGCTGGCACCGATGCCACCCTGCGCGGCCACGGTGTGGCTGCGGGTGGGGAACACCTTGGACAGCACCGCCACATTCAGGCCGGCACGGGCCAGCTGCAGCGATGCACGCATGCCGGAGCCGCCAGCCCCGACGATCACCACGTCGAACCGCCGACGCGGCAGACTTGTCTTGATTTCAGCCATAAAACTTCAAAGCCTCCACAGCACTTGCACGGCCCAGCCGGCGCAGCCTACCAGCCAGACCATGGTGGCCACCTGGGCCAGCAGGCGCACGGCCACCGGCTTGATGTAGTCCATCCACACGTCACGCATGCCCACCCAGGCATGCCAGGCCAGTGCCACGATGACCACGAACGTCAGCACCTTCATCCACTGGCGCGAGAAGATGCCCGCCCAGCTGTCATACCCGATCGGGCCGCCGAAGACCACCTGCAGCAGCAGCGCCAGCGTGAACAGCGCCATCAGCACGGCGGTGATGCGCTGGCTCAGCCAGTCCCGGAAGCCGTAGTGCGCGCCCACGACCAGGCGCTTCGAACCGTAATTGACGGCCATGTTGTTGTGTGCCTCTTGGAGAAAGACCCGCCTGCGCGGGTCAGAACAGCCCGAACAGCTTGGCGCCCAGCGCCAGCGTCAGCACGATGCTGATGGCGAAGGTGGCCACCGCCGACGAGCGGCCCTGCTGCCTGGTGACGCTGTGGGTGGCGTCCATCCACAGGTGGCGCACACCGGCCACCGCATGGTGCAGGTAGGCCCAGATCAGCGCCAGCGCGACCAGCTTGATGGCAAGGCCCGGCACCACGCCGATGCCTGCGACGAAGGCACTGGTGAAGCTGTCGTAAGAGACCTCCGACGAGACGCTGGCATCGAACATCCAGACGATGAACGGCAGCAGGAAGAACATCAGCATGCCGCTGGCGCGGTGCAGGATGGACACCAGCGCCGCCAGCGGCAGCCGGTACTGCAGCGCCTCGATCAGGCGCATGTTGGCGCCGGGGCGTGCGATTGGTCGGGTCTTAGAAACTTCTGCCATGTGTTTGGTCTTGTGTGATACGGGTGAAACCCCGAGAGTTTATTGCAACGCACCAGCCTGACTCGGAGCTTTTGGCGACATCCGCCATAGCGACGTCGCCATCTGGCGGCAACTTCAATTCAACGCATTGCGATAGAAGTGCTGCCCGGTGTTGTAGAGGCCGCGGCGCAGTTCCACCGGCTTGTCGCCATACGTGAAGGACAGGCGCTCCACGCCCAGCAGCGGAAAACCGGAGGCCACGCCCAGCAGCGCGGCCGATGCGGTGTCGGCCGCCAACGCACGGATCTTCTCCTCGGCGCGGATCATGCGCACGCCGAAATCGGCCTCGAACATGCCGTACATCGGGCCTTTGTAGTCGGCCAGGCGCTCGGCTGTCAGGCCCTTGAACAGCGCGCCGGGCAGCCAGATTTCGTCCAGTACCACCGGCTTGTCTTGTGCAAGAAGCAGGCGGCGCAGCTGCACCACCGCGTCGCCGCTCTTGCAGGCCAGCATGCGCGCCACGTCGGCCGGTGCGCGGGTGCGGCGGCAATCCAGCAGGCGGCGGGCCATGCCGCGGTCGCTGCCGTCGTCGGGCATCAGCCGCAAAAAGCGGTACTGGATCTGCTGCTCGGCATGCGTGGCCACGAAGGTGCCCTTGCCCTGGCGGCGCACCAGCAGGTTGTCGGCCGCCAGCTCGTCGATGGCCTTGCGCACCGTGCCCTGGCTGACCTTGAAGCGAGCGGCCAGGTCCAGTTCACTGGGGATGGATTCACCGGGCTTCCACACGCCAGCCTGCAGCTCGCGCGTGATCAGGCCCTTGATCTGCCGGTACAGCGGGCTGAACGCCGGGCCGGCAGGCGCAGCTTCGGCCGCGTCGGGCGCAGGATTGGTGGCAGCGGCGCCAGCAATGGGCGCGGGCTGTGGCAGGGCAGCGGGCATGGTGCGGCATTGCAGCACAAAGGCCGGCGCGCCGTCCATTGCATGCTGACAGATGTCTTATAGAAGACATAAGACTTTTGACAACATGAGTGGGAACCCCTACATTGCGCACCCACTCGCCTACACTCTGCAACGGCTGTTGCGGCCGCCCCATCCCGGGCCTGGGCACCACTTAGGTGCACGGCCCGCAGGTGGTGACGGGCAGACGCGGCGGGCCGCTGTCCTTCCTTTGCGCACTCCCTCGCCCACCCTTCGCCTTCACCCCCTGGAGCCTCCCATGAACAAGAAGCCCGTTCGCGTGGCCGTCACCGGCGCTGCCGGCCAGATCGGCTACGCACTGCTGTTCCGCATCGCCTCCGGCGAGATGCTCGGCAAGGACCAGCCCGTCATCCTGCAGCTGCTGGAAGTGCCGGTCGACAAGGCCCAGGACGCGCTGAAGGGCGTGATGATGGAGTTGGACGACTGCGCCTTCCCGCTGCTGGCCGGCATGGAAGCCCACAGCGACCCGATGACCGCCTTCAAGGACACCGACTACGCCCTGCTGGTCGGCGCCCGCCCGCGCGGCCCCGGCATGGAGCGTGCCGACCTGCTGGCCGCCAACGCGCAGATCTTCACCGCCCAGGGCAAGGCGCTGAATGCCGTGGCCAGCCGCAACGTCAAGGTGCTGGTGGTGGGCAACCCGGCCAACACCAATGCCTACATCGCGATGAAGTCGGCACCCGATCTGCCGGCAAGGAACTTCACCGCCATGCTGCGCCTGGACCACAACCGCGCGCTCAGCCAGATCGCCGCCAAGACCGGCAAGCCGGTGGCCAGCATCCAGCAGCTGGCGGTGTGGGGCAACCACTCGCCCACCATGTATGCCGACTACCGCTTCGCCACCATCGACGGCGCGAAGGTCCTGGAGATGATCAACGACCAGGTCTGGAATGCCGAGACCTTCCTGCCCACCGTGGGCAAGCGTGGTGCGGCCATCATCGCCGCGCGCGGCGTGTCGTCGGCCGCGTCGGCCGCCAATGCCGCCATCGACCACATGCGCGACTGGGCGCTGGGCACCGACGGCGCCTGGGTCACCATGGGCGTACCCAGCAATGGCGAGTACGGCATCCCCGAGGACGTGGTGTTCGGCTATCCCGTCACCTGTGTCGGCGGCGAGTACGCCATCGTCGACGGCCTGCCGATCGACGCCTTCAGCCAGACCTGCATCGACAAGACCCTGGCCGAATTGCTGGGCGAGCAGGACGGCGTCAAGCATCTGTTGTGAGCCCCGGCCGCCTGGCGGCCACGCCTGGGGTTCACGAAGCCGGACCGGTCAACCCGGCTCCGGCTTCGCCCATGCCCCTGGCCTTCCCCTTGCCCATGCCCATGCCCATGCGCCACCGTAGTTTGCCGTCACTCTTGCTGGCTGCCTGCTGTGCCCTGCTGCCCGGCGGCACCGCGCTGGCAGCCACGCCGGCAGCCACCACTGCAGCCACCACGGCCAAACCGACCGCCAAGCCGGCAGCCAAGCCGACTGCCAAACCGGCCGCCAAACCAGCCGCCAAGCCGGCTGCCAGACCAGCGACCAAACCCACGGCCAAGCCCGCCAGCAGCAAGACGGCTCCGGCCACAGCCAGGCAGCAGGCCAGCGACGCCGCCAAGGGCCTGGCCCTGGCCACGCAGACGGTGGAGTTCATCAGTGCCGGCCAGTTGGACGTCGCCGCCCGTGTGCTGACCGGTGCGGCCGACTGCGAATTCAACCAGCGCGTGACCGTGCAGCCGCTGGCCGACCTGCCCGGCTATTTCACCGTCAGCCACCAGGGCCGGCACTACCGCATGTTGCCGCGCGAGACCAGCAGCGGTGCGGTGCGGCTCGAAGACACGGCCAACGGCGTCGTGTGGTTGCAGATCCCGGCGAAATCGATGCTGATGAACGCCCGGCGCGGCCAGCGCATGGTCGACGGCTGCGTGCATGCCGAGCAGCATGCGGCGGTGGCTGCGGCAGCCGCCGCCGGTGCCAGCCAGGGCATCGGCCTCGGCATCGTGGCGCAGGCCGCACCCGCACCGGAGGCCGCCCCGCTGGCGCCGGCAGCGCCGGTAGTGCCGGCAGCGCCGGTAGTGCCGGCAGCGCCGGTGGTGCCGGCAGTCCCGGTAGTGCCGGCAACCCCGGTGGTGCCGGTAGTGCCGGCAGCCCCGGTGGCGCCGGCAGCCGCTGCAGCAGTCGCTGCTAGTGCGGCCGCCAGCGCGGTGCCTTCCGACGTTGCGGCCAGCCGCTGAGTCTTGCAAAGCCCATCAGCCGAGCCCATCAGCCGAGCTCATCAGCCGGGCTCAAGTCCGGCCGCCGCAGGCCGATATCCCCAACGATCCGGGGACATCCGGGTCGACCTGGCCGGCGGTGCAAGCCTCGGCTATGCTGCACAGCAGCATTCCACGGCAGCTGCCTGGGATGCCTCTCAACCCTGAACCCTCTTCAACATGATCAATCTGATTCTTGCTCTCGTGCCGGTGTTGTTTGCAGCCGGCTCCCTGGCGTGGCTGATGTCCATGGGCGCCCAGGCGCAGGCACGCTCCGACGCATTTGCCGAAAAGTGGGTGCGCGACAACAGCTGAGCTTGCGCGCAGGGTCATGCCCGGCCATGACGGCCCGGCCACTTCAGCCAGCCAGTCAGCCAGTCAGTGAGCCAGCCCGCCGCGTGCGGGCTTTTTTTCGTCCCGCTGCGCCACAATCGTCGGCGCTGCGCTGCTGCATCGAGAAAAGCGCTTGGCAAGTCTTCTATAAGACATAAAATATGGGACTAACCCGCAGGTCGCCGGCCCGGCCTGCCGCTGCGGGGCCTGATTCCACTGCCTGACCTGTTTCTCCACCGTTCCACAGGAGCCCACGACATGCTGCAAGCCTACCGCCAACACACGGCCGAACGCGCCGCCCTCGGCATCCCCCCGCTGCCGCTGTCGGCCCAGCAGACGGCCGAGCTCATCGAGCTGATCAAGTCGCCGCCGTCATCCGGCAACCCGGACGAAGACACCTTCCTGCTCGACCTGCTGACCCACCGCGTGCCCCCGGGCGTGGATGACGCCGCCAAGGTCAAGGCCAGCTTCCTGGCTGCGGTGGCGCATGGTGAGCTGGCCGTGGGCCTGATGAGCAAGGCCCGCGCCACCGAGCTGCTGGGCACCATGGTGGGCGGCTACAACGTGCACCCGCTGATCGAGCTGCTCGATGACGCCGAGGTGGCCACCGAGGCCGCCGAGGCGCTGAAGAAGACGCTGCTGATGTTCGACTTCTTCAACGACGTGGCCGAGAAGGCCCGAACCGGCAATGTCAAGGCGAAAGAGGTGATGCAGAGCTGGGCCGATGCCGAATGGTTCACCCGCCGGCCCGAGGTGCCCCGCACCATCACCGTCACCGTCTTCAAGGTGCCCGGCGAGACCAACACCGACGACCTGAGCCCCGCGCCCGACGCCTGGAGCCGCCCGGACATCCCCCTGCACTACCTGGCGATGATGAAGAACACCCGCGAGGGTGCGGCCTTCAAGCCCGAAGAAGACGGCAAGCGCGGCCCGATGCAGTTCATCGACGACCTGAAGAAGAAGGGCCACCTGGTGGCCTACGTGGGCGACGTGGTGGGCACCGGCTCCAGCCGCAAGAGCGCCACCAACAGCGTGATCTGGGCCACCGGGCAGGACATCCCGTTCGTTCCGAACAAGCGGTTCGGCGGCGTCACGCTGGGCGGCAAGATCGCGCCGATCTTCTTCAACACCCAGGAAGACTCGGGCGCGCTGCCGATCGAGGTGGATGTGTCAGGGCTGGAGATGGGCGATGTCATCGACATCCTGCCCTACGACGGCAAGCTGCTGAAGAACGGCGAGACGGTGGCCGAATTCCAGCTGAAGAGCGCGGTGCTGTTCGACGAGGTGCGTGCCGGCGGGCGCATCAACCTGATCATCGGCCGCAGCCTCACCGCCAAGGCGCGTGATTTCCTCGGCCTGCCCGCGTCTACCGTGTTCCGCCTGCCGCAGCCGCCGGCCGCCACCAATGCCGGCTTCACGCTGGCGCAGAAGATGGTGGGCCGCGCCGTCGGCCTGCCAGAAGTGAATGGCCACCAACCCGGCGTGCGCCCGGGCACCTACTGCGAGCCGCGCATGACCACCGTCGGCAGCCAGGACACCACCGGCCCGATGACGCGCGACGAGCTGAAAGACCTGGCCTGCCTGGGCTTTTCGGCCGACCTGGTGATGCAGAGCTTCTGCCACACCGCGGCCTACCCCAAGCTGGTGGACGTGAAGACCCACCGCGAGTTGCCCAACTTCATCAGCAACCGCGGCGGCGTCAGCCTGCGCCCGGGCGACGGCATCATCCACAGCTGGCTCAACCGCCTGCTGCTGCCCGACACCGTGGGCACCGGCGGCGACAGCCACACCCGCTTCCCGATCGGCATCAGCTTCCCGGCCGGTTCTGGCCTGGTGGCCTTCGGCGCGGCCACCGGCGTGATGCCGCTGGACATGCCCGAGAGCGTGCTGGTGCGCTTCAAGGGCCAGATGCAGCCCGGCGTCACCCTGCGTGACCTGGTGCACGCCATCCCGTACTACGCCATCCAGGCGGGGCTGCTCACCGTGGCCAAGGCCGGCAAGGTGAACGTGTTCTCCGGCCGCATCCTCGAGATCGAAGGCCTGCCCGACCTGAAGGTGGAACAGGCTTTCGAGCTGAGCGACGCCAGCGCCGAACGCAGCGCAGCCGGCTGCACCGTCAAGCTGAACCCGGCGCCGATCCAGGAATACCTCACCAGCAACGTCGTGCTGATGAAGAACATGATCGCCGACGGCTACCAGGACAAGCGCACCCTGGAGCGCCGCATCCAGAAGGTGCAAGAGTGGCTGGCCAACCCCAGCCTGCTGGAAGCCGACCAGGACGCCGAGTACGCCGCCGTGATCGAGATCGACCTGGCCGACCTGAAAGAGCCGGTGCTGTGCTGCCCGAACGACCCGGACGACGCCAAGCTGCTGAGCCAGGTGGCCGGCACCAAGATCGACGAGGTGTTCATCGGTTCGTGCATGACCAACATCGGCCACTTCCGCGCGGCCAGCAAGCTGCTGGAAGGCAAGCGCGACATCCCGGTCAAGCTGTGGATTGCGCCGCCGACCAAGATGGATGCGGCCGAGCTGACCAAGGAAGGCCATTACGGCGTGTTCGGCACCGCCGGTGCCCGCACCGAGATGCCCGGCTGCAGCCTGTGCATGGGCAACCAGGCGCAAGTGCGTGAAGGCGCCACGGTGGTGTCCACCAGCACCCGCAACTTCCCCAACCGGCTGGGCAAGAACGCATTGGTCTACCTGGCGTCGGCCGAACTGGCCGCCATTGCCAGCAAGCTGGGCCGCATCCCCACGCTGGCCGAGTACCAGGCCGACATGGGTGTGATCAACAAGGACGGCAGCCAGATCTACAAGTACATGAACTTCGACCAGATCAGCGAATACGCCGAGACGGCCAAGGGCGTGACGGTCTGAGAGCCTGGGCCTGAGCAGGGGCTGCAGACAACAACGGGCTGCCGCCCCGGGAGAGCCTGCCTTGCCACCCCGCCGCCCCCTGCTGGTCACCGCCTGCCTGCTGGCCGCTTCCGTGCTGGCCGCCTTCGCACTGGCCGGCTGCGACAAGCCGGAGGCGCAGGCCGTGGACAAGGTGCGTGCACGCGCGGCATCGGCCGGCGCCGAGGCGGCACGCGCCGATCTGAAGAACCTGGTGCAGGCCTACCCCAAGTCGGGCGCGGCCCGCCTGCTGCTGGGCCAGCGCATGCTGGACGACGGCGACGCCGCAGCGGCCGCCATCGAGCTGCAGCGGGCGCTGGAATTCGGCGCGCCGGAGGGCCAGGCCCTGCCGGTGCTGGCCGAGGCGCTGCTGCTGAGCGGGCAGCAGGGCCGCGTCAGCCAGGGCTATGCCCAGGTGCAGCTGCCCCAGCCCGACGCCCAGGCCCGGCTGATGGCCGCCGTGGCCAATGCCGAGATGGCGCTGGGCAACACGCTGGGGGCAGAGGCCGCCATCGAACGGGCCCTGCAGGCGGCGCCGCAGGCCCCCAAGGCGCTGCTGGCCAAGGCCCGGCTGGCCGCGCTGGACGACAAGCTGCCGGCAGCGCTGGCACTGGTCGATGGTGTGGTGGCCAGCCACCCCGGCCTGGCCGAAGCCTGGTTGCTCAAGGGTGACCTGCACCTGCGCCAGCCCGATGGCCGTGCGCTGGCGCAGCAGGCCTTCGACCGGGCCGTGGCGGCCGGCCCCGACCTGGTGGCGCCGCGCATGGCGTTGATGTCGCTGCACCTGGCCCGCGGCGACCTGCCCGGCGCCCGGGCGCACCTGGCCGCGCTGCAGCAGCGCGACGCCCGCAACATCAACACCGTGATGGCCGACGGCCAGCTGGCTTTCGTGGCGGGCGAACATGCGCGGGCGCGGGAAGTCTTCCAGGGCCTGCTGCGGCTGCTGCCCGAGAACGTGGGCCTGCTGCTCACCGCCGGCGAGAACGAGCTGATGCTGGGCTCGGCCCAGCAGGCCGAGGCCCAGTTCGCCAAGGCTGCGGCGCTGGCCCCGGCCAACGCCATGGCGCGGCGCCAGCTGGCCAAGGCGCAGCTGCGGCTGGGCCAGCTGCCCAAGGCCCTGGCCACGCTGGCGCCGCTGGTCGACCGGCCCGACGCCAGTGCCGAGGTGCTGGCCATGGCCGCCGAGGCGCGCCTGCTCAACGGCGAACACCGTGCCGCCCAGGCGCTGTACGAGCGCCTGGCCCGGCTGAAGCCCAGCGACCCGCGGCTGCGCACCCTGGTGGCCACCGCCGGCTTCGGCCGCAGCGACGACAGCGCCGTGTTCAATACGCTGCGCAGCATCGCCAGCCAGGACAGCGGCAGCGCGGCCGACCTGGCGCTGGTCAATGCCCACCTGGCGCGTGGCCAGCACGACGCAGCGCTGAAAGCGCTGGCCGCGCTGGAGCGCAAGCAGCCGCAAGACCCGAGCCCCGCGCACCTGCGCGGCCAGGTGCTGGCCGGCCTGGGCCGCAACGCCGAAGCGCGGCAGAGCTTCGAGGCGGCGCTGGCGATGAGCCCGGCCTACTTTCCGCCGCTGGCCGCGCTGGCCGCGCTGGACGTGCGCGACGGGCAGACCGAGCAGGCGCGCCAGCGCTTTGTGGCGGTGATCAAGGCCCAGCCCAAGAACGCCACCGCAATGCTGGCGCTGGCCGAGGTGCTGGCCCGCCAGGGTGCGGCGGCGCCGCAGGTGCGTGCGCAGATCGACGCGGCCATCGCCGCCGCGCCGCTGGACGTGGCCGCGCGGGTGGCGCTGGTCCACCACCACCTGGCCACGGGCCAGGCCGAGGCAGCACTGCTGGCCGCCCAGGCCGCCACCACTGCCCTGCCCGACAACCTGGAGCTGCTGGCGCTGCAGGCGCGCTGCCAGCTGCGGCTGGACCAGAGCAGCCAGGCGCTGGCCAGCTTCGGCAAGATGGTGATGCTGCAGCCGCGCTCGCCGCAAGGCCACCTGGGCATGGCCGAGGCCTACCTGGCCACGCAGCAGGCCGACATGGCCCAGCGCAGCAACCAGCGCGCACTGGAGCTGGCGCCCGGCCTGCCGGAGGCGCGCACCCAGGCCATCCTGGTGGCGCTGCAGCGGCAGCAGCCCGAAGAGGCCCTGGCCATCGCGCGGCAGATGCAGGCCGATCAGCCCGACGCGGCCATCGGCTACCGGCTCGAAGGCGAAGTGCTGATGCGCCAGCGTGCATGGGCGCCTGCGGCCGCCGTGCTGCGCCGGGCGCTGGAGCACCACGCGCCCGGCACCGCGTCGGTGCAGCTGTACCTGGCCCTGGCCCAGGGCGACCGGCCCGCCGATGCCGAGGCCTTCGCCAGCCAGCGGCTGCGCAGCCACCCCGACGACACCGCGCTGCTGTTCGCGCAGGCCAGCCATGCCCAGGCCAGCGGCGACCTGCCGGCGGCGCAGAAGCACTACCAGCAGCTGCTGGCGGTGCAGGTCGACCATGTGGCGGGGTTGAACAACCTGGCGATGCTGCACCTGCAGCTGCGCCAGCCCGGCGCGCGCCTGCTGGCTGAACGCGCGGTGGAGGCTGCACCGCAGAACGCCGACTTGCTGGACACCCTGGCGCAGGCGCAGGCGGCCGAAGGCCAGCTCGATGCGGCCATCGCCACCCAGAAACGCGCCGTGTCCACCGCGCCGGATGCGCCGGCCCTGCGGCTGACCCTGGCCCGCATCCTGGTGCAGGCCGGCGACCGTGCCAAGGCCAAGGCCGAGCTCGACCGGCTGGCAGCGCTGGGCGACGGCTTCACCCAGCAGGCCGATGTGCGCCAGCTGCTGCAGACGCTGGGGTCGGTGTTGCCGGGGCGCTGAGCAGCGGCTGATGCGCCCGGCCGATGCGCCCGGCTGATGCGCCCGGCTGACGCGCCCGGCCGTCCCAGCCACACCGCCCTTCCCTGGCCGGCCACCCGGCCCATCCCTGGGCCCGCTGGCGTGGATCCTGAGCAGCCAGGGCATCCACCGGGTGCCGGCAGACGAAGCGGGCGCCGCCGATGACCGGCAGTCGCACCGGTGGGGCACTTCGGGCTTCAGAGCCTGAGAGTTTTTCGGGCGTGCCCGAGCAGCGCGTCAAAGGGCACCCGATCTAGGCGCAAAGCGCAGCCATAGCCCGGGCTATGGCGAGCATTTGCAACGACGAGCGGGGGCACTTTGGCGTGATGAGCGGGCG
>JBBRVT010000068.1:0-13188 GCA_038246615.1 Burkholderiales bacterium | reverse complement strand
TGCCGACCTGAACGCCGGCCTGATCGACGAGAAGGAGGCCAAGCGCCGCCGCCTCGAGGTGGGCGAAGAGGCCGACTTTTTCGGCTCGATGGACGGCGCCAGCAAGTTCGTGCGCGGCGACGCCATCGCCGGCATGCTGATCCTGGTCATCAACATCGTCGGTGGTTTCCTGATCGGCGTGATCAGCCACTCGCTCAGCGCCAGCGCGGCCGCCAACACCTATGTGCTGCTGGCGGTGGGCGACGCGCTGGTGGCGCAGATCCCCGGCCTGCTGATCTCGGTGTCTGCGGCCATGGTGGTCTCGCGCGTCGGCAAGGAGCAGAACATCGGCAGCCAGATCGGCTCGCAGGTGTTCGGCAGCAGCAAGGCGCTGGGCATCACCGGCGGCATCGTCGGCACGCTGGGGCTGATCCCGGGCATGCCCAACCTGGTGTTCCTGGGCATGGCCGCTGCCCTGTGTGGCCTGGCCTGGGCGCTGCACCGGCGCGACCGACTGGCCGCCGAGGCACCGCCCGCGCCGCCGCCCGACGCCCAGCCCGCCAACGCCGAGGCCAGCTGGGACGACCTGCTGGCGGTGGACACCCTGGGCCTGGAGGTGGGCTACCGCCTGATCGCGCTGGTGGACAAGACGCGCCAGGGCGACCTGCTCAGCCGCATCAAGGGCGTGCGCAAGAAGTTTGCCGGCGAGGTGGGCTTCCTGCCGCCGGCGGTGCACATCCGCGACAACCTGGAGCTGAAGCCCAGCGCCTACCGGGTGCTGCTGCGCGGCGCGGTGGTGGGCGAGGGCGAGGCCTTCCCCGGCATGTTGCTGGCCATCAACCCGGGCGGCGCCACCGTCAAGCTGCCCGGCACGCCCACCACCGACCCGGCCTTCGGCCTGCCCGCCACCTGGATCGAGGAGCGCCAGCGGGAAATGGCCCAGATGAACGGATTTACGGTGGTTGATTGCGCGACCGTGGTGGCGACCCATCTTTCACACTTGATGCAAGTGAACGCGGCACGCCTGCTGGGCCGGGTGGAAACCCAGCAGCTCGTGGAGCACGTCACCAAGCAGGCCCCCAAGCTCATCGAGGATGTGATTCCCAAAATGGTCGGCATCGCCACATTGCAGAAGGTGCTGCAGCTGCTGCTCGACGAAGGCGTGCACATCCGTGACATGCGTTCGATCATCGAATGCATCGCCGAGCATGCCGGCCAGGTGACCGAGCCCGGCGAGCTGGCCCGCCGCATCCGCATCCACCTGGCGCCGGTGATCGTGCAACAGATCTACGGCCCCACCCGCGAGCTGGACGTGATCGCCCTGGAGCCCGAGCTGGAACGTCTGGTCACCCAGGCACTGACCAGCCCGCACGGTGCCGCGCTCGACCCCGGCGTGGCCGACACCCTGACCCGCGAAGCCGCCAGCACCGCCAAGCGCCAGGAAGACCTGGGCCAGCCGGCCTGCCTGCTGGTGCCCGATGCCATCCGCGTGCCGATGTCGCGCCTGCTCAAGCGCGCTGCGCCCCGGCTCAAGGTGCTGGGCCACAGCGAGATCCCCGAGACCCATTCCATCCGCATCGGCAACATCATCGGGAGCACAGCATGAGCAATCCAGTGTCATTCAGCGGTGAACGGGCCGAGCGCCGGGCCACCATCGGCCGGAGGCCGATGGTCCTCGGCAGGCACAAACAGTCCGCAGGGACTGTTTGTGTCCGGCCTCAGTTCACCAAGCCGGCCCGCCATCCCCGCGGGGGCCGAGCCCGGACAAGGCCAGTCCAGCGGACTGGCCTTGCCTGGCGAGGGGCGTGGCCAGCAGGCCACGCGCGGCCTGCAAGGCCGGCCGACGTATTCGTCGGGCGAGGGGCAGCATGAACGTGAAGCGATTCACTGCCCGAACCGCCCGCGAGGCACTGGCCCAGGTGCGCGAAGTGCTCGGTGAGGATGCGGTGGTGCTGTCGACCAAGCCCGCGCCCGACGGCGTGGAAGTGCTGGCCATGGCGCCCGACGGCCTGGCCCGCATCGAGCAGGCGGCAGCCCAGTCGCCCGCGCCACGGGCCCCGTTGCCCGTGCCGCCGCCCCCGCCTGCAGCGCAGGCCGCACCGGCGCGGCGGACGATGACCCTGACCGAGCGCATCGCCGCCCGTGGCGAGCGGCTGGACGCGCGCAACGAGCCGCGCCGCAACGAGCGCATCGAGCCTGGCCTGTTTGCCGACGACGCACCGGTCGAAGCGGCCACCGACAGCACCGTGGCGCGCGATGTCGAGACCCTGGGCATGAGCACGCTGACTTTCCAGGACTACGTGCGCGAGCGCATGCTCAAGCGCCGCCAGACCGAGCTGGCGCAGCAGCCCGCCACGCTGCAGCAGCGCCTGGCCCCGCCGACAGCCCCGCCGACAGCCCCGGCCGCAGAGTCGTTGCGGGTGCTGCCCCGCAGCGAGCGGCGTGCCGAGCTGGCCGGCGCCGAGCGCCACCCCGGCCTGCGTGAACGCATCCAGGTGGTGCCCGGCCCGCGCCGCGAGCCGCCGGTGCTGCGCGACGAAGTGCGGCTGGGCAGCCTGGGCGGCATGGGTGGCAAGAGCGGCATGGGCGCGTCAGGTGCGCCGGCCGGTGCGGGCGCTTCTGCCGGTCTGGGCGGCCCCGGCCGGCACGACCTGCTGGGCGCCGCTGCGGCGCAGCAGATCCACAACCCGCTGGCCGACAAGGCCGCCGACGACGTGCTGGGCGGCCTGCGCGATGAATTGCAATCGGTGCGCGCCTTGATCGACGAGCGCTTCGGCATGCTGGCCTTCATGGAGCGCCTGCAGCGCGACCCGCGCCAGGCCACGCTGTCGCAGGCGCTGTTCGACGCCGGCCTGTCGCCCGCCTTGGTGCGCAAGCTGGTGCAGGCCCTGCCGGCCACCACCGCCGACGCCGTGGCCTGGGCCGCCGGCGTGCTGCAGCGCAACCTGCGCACCGACGAGGCCGACGCGCCGCTGGAAGACCACGACGGCGTGCTGGCGCTGATCGGTCCCACCGGCGTGGGCAAGACCACCAGCACCGCCAAGCTGGCGGCCGCCTTCGCCACCCGGCACGGCGCCGCCAACCTGGGCCTGGTCACGCTGGACGCCTACCGCGTGGCCGCACACGAACAGTTGCGCACCTACGGCCGCATTCTGGGCGTGCCGGTGCACACCGCGCACGACCGTGCGTCGCTGGACGACCTGCTGGAGCTGCTGTCGGGCAAGAAGCTGGTGCTGATCGACACCGCCGGCATGGCCCAGCGCGATGCCCGCACCCGGGAGCTGATGGACATGCTGCAGCACCCGGCGATCCGCAAGCTGCTGGTCATCAACGCCGCGGCGCAGGGCGAGACGGTGGAAGACGTGCTGGTGGCCTACGGCGTGGCCCAGTGCCACGGCGTCATCGTCAGCAAGCTCGACGAGGCGGTGAAGCTGGGGCCGGCGCTGGATGCGCTGATCCGCCACCGCGCCCGCGTGGTCGGCGTGGCCAACGGCCAGCGCGTGCCCGAGGACTGGCACCGCCTGTCGGCCCAGGCCCTGGTGCAGCGCGCTTTGCGCGGCGGCGGCAACGCTGCCTGGAAGCTCGATGCGTCCGAGGTCAACCTCGTCTTTGCAGCCATCCACGGCGCCGGCTACCCGGCTGCCGCAGCCGCCACGGCAGCCGGGCAGGGCGCCCCGTTGCCGGGCTGAGGCCAACCCGTCCATCCCGCCATCCGCGCCGCCAACCGCACCCGCCCATGCCCGATCAGCCCCAACGCCGCCCCGCCGCCCTGCGTGACCAGGCCCATGGTCTGCGCCAATTGTTTGCCGGCCAGGACCTTTGCTTCCTGCCCCTGGTGCACAACCCGCATGTGCCGGGCACCGGCGCGGTGATGGAGCGCCTGTGCACCGCGCTGGCCGAACCCGGCCGGCGCACCCTGGTGGTGGACGCGGCCGACTCGGCCTCGCCGGCGCACCAGTTGGCCACGGTCGACCTGGCTGCCTGCATCGAGCGCCTGTCGCCGCAGGTGGCCTACCTGGCCGCCGGCGGCCTGTCGATGCACTTTCTCGACAGCCGTGCCACGCTGGTCGGCTTCATCGAGGCGCTGCGCGGCGCTGCCGCCGACGTGCAGGCCGACGTGGTGCTGCTGCACGCCGGCGCGCTCGACCTGCGGCGCATGTTCGCCGGCACCGCGCCGCGCCCGCTGCTGCTGGCCGGCAACCGACCCGACAGCCTGACCCATGCCTACACCTCGATGAAGCTCTTGTCGCAACGCCTGGGCGCACTGGCCTACGACCTGGTGGTCGCCGGCGACGTGAGCCAGCGCCGGGCCCGCCGCATGGCCGATCGCCTGGCCGACTGTGCCGACCACTTCCTGGGCGCAGCACTGCGCCAGGTGGCGGTGGTCGACCCGCTGTTGCCCGCGCAGACGCCGCTGACGGCCGATCTGCGCCACCTGGTGGCCGACCGGATGGCCCAGACCGCAGGCGCTGCGGCGGCCAACCCGCTGGCCGCCTTGCCGTCGTCTTCTCCCGTGCGCCCGTCCGCACGCCGGCCCGCGCCCGCCGGCCACTTGAACTGAATTGTCCGGAGCATGATGAACATGTACACCGCCAAGGGCCGCCTCGACGCCAACGCGTTGCTCAAGCAATACAGCCCGCTGGTGCGACGGCTGGCCCACCAGATGATCGCCAAGCTGCCGGCCAACGTGGAGCTGGATGATCTGATCCAGGTCGGCATGATCGGCCTGAGCGATGCGCTGACGCGCTTCGACTCGGCGCACGGCGTGCAGTTCGAGACCTTTGCCACCCAGCGCATCCGCGGTGCCATGCTCGACGAACTGCGGGGCAACGACTGGATGAGCCGCGGTGACCGTCGCCAGCAACGCAGCATCGAAAGCGCGGTGCACAAGCTGGAGCAGAAGCTGGGCCGCGCGCCGCATGAAAGCGAGATCGCCGCCGAGATGGGTCTGGGCCTGGTCGAATACCAGGAGCTGCTGGGCAAGGTGCGCGGCACCCAGCTGGTCTACCTCGAAGACATGACCGGCGACGAGGGCGATGACGATTTCCTGGACCGCCATGTGGCCGACGACGAGGTTAACCCGCTGGCGATGCTGCAGGACCGGCGCATGCGCGAGGCGTTGGTCGAGGCGATCAAGAACCTGCCCGAGCGCGAGCAGTATGTGATGAGCATGTACTACGAACACGACATGAATCTCAAGGAGATCGCCGCCGTGCTGAAGGTGACCGAGAGCCGGGTGTGCCAGCTGCACAGCCAGAGCATCGCCCGCCTGCGCAGCAAGCTGCGCACCTGGTAGCCGGGGCGGCCGCGCGCGGCTGAGTGCGCGCTCCAATGCCCGGCTGAGGTGCGCGCCTCCAGTGCGCGGCTCAAGTTGGCGCCGGCGCGGCCGACAACCAGGGGAACCGTTCTTCTGAAGCGGTCGGTGCGCGGCCCGGCGGGCGCGTGCCGGCCGCCGGGCCCACCTGATGCCGACATCCAACGATCCTTCCGCAACGCCCGCCTGGCCATTGGGTCGGCCTGCCGACACGCCGGCGCCGGGTCTGCTGGAGGCATTGCGCCGCTGCGCGCTGTGCCAGCACCCGGTGGTGTTGACGGCGCAGCCCGATGCACGCTGCCCGGCATGCCACAGCCCGCTGGCGGCGCTGCCCGGCCACGACGTCGCCGGGCACGACGTGCTGAGCCGGCGTGGTGCGGTGCGGCGCGACCAGAGCCATGTGGCGCTGATCCATGTCGGCTGGCCGTCGCTGCCGGTGGCCGTGCGCTGGCGCGACTTGTCGCTCACGGGCTTGAGCCTGTATGTGCCGTTGCCGGTGCCCGCCGGTCAGCGCCTGCGCCTCATCGACAGCGCCATCGACGGCGTGGCCGAGGTGGTGCGCTGCCGGCCGCAAGGCCGCGTGCAGGTGCTGCACGCCCGGCTGCTGACGGCGCAGCTGCTGCAGGCCACGGGCGTGTTCATCAGCACCTCGGCTTGACCCAAAGGGCCATGTGGCATCATGCGCGGCCCTGCCTAGACGGCCGCTGCGCCGGCCAGAATGACGCCCGATGGACCTGAAACTGCCGATCACCATCCACGATGAACTGAGCGACGAGGTGATCGAATCCACCGGCGTTCTCGACCTGGCCAGCGGCGAGATCCGCGATGTGAAGTACCTCGACTTCGACCTCGAGCGCGACGGCTTTCCGGCCGAAAGCCAGGACTACGACTTCACCTGCGGCACGCTCAGCAACGGCAGCAAGGACGTGGAGTTCCGCATCGAGGTGGACGTGGTCGGCCGCAAGTACAGCATCACGCCCACCGAACTGCTGGAGCTCAAGGGCCGGGCGGCCAAGCTGTTTTCCGCCCCGCCCGGCGGCCATCCGCCGCCCGAGCCGCCACGGCGCGCCCGCAGGTAGGCCGGCACACCTGTCACGCCGCTGTCGTCAGGCATTCATAAACTGTGTGACATGATTTCTGCGCCAGTTCAACAGGGCGCCCGGCCCGACGCCATGCCCGCTTTGCTCAACCGAGAGCGCGCCATCCTGGCCTTCAACCGGCGCGTGCTGGCCCAGGCCAGCCGCACCGACGTGCCGCTGCTGGAGCGGCTGCGCTACATCACCATCGTCTCGTCCAACATGGACGAGTTCTTCGAGGTGCGGTTCGCCGACGCCATCGGCGCGATGCGCCAGGCCATGAACGGCCCCGGCGCCGACACCGACCCGCAGCGCGACGACCTGCGCGCCGTGGCCCAGGAGGCGCATGCGCTGATCGACCAGAAGTACGCTGTCTTCAACGACGAGCTGACGCCCGCGCTGCAGCAGCGCGGCATCTTCATCTTCAACCATGCCGAGCGCAGCGTGGCGCAGCGCGACTGGGTGGCGCGCTTCTTCCAGCGCGAGGTGCAGCCACTGCTGCTGCCGGTGGGGCTGGACCCGGCGCACCCGTTTCCGCTGGTGGCCAACAAGAGCCTGAACTTCATCGTCAAGCTCGGCGGGCAGGACGCCTTCGGCCGCGAGAACTCGATCGCCATCGTCAAGGTGCCGCGCGCGCTGCCGCGGGTCATCAAGCTGCCGGCCGAGGTGTGTGCGCCCGGCACCCAGGGTTTCGTGCTGTTGACCAGCGTGATCCGCGCGCACCTGCAAGACCTGTTCGGCGGCCGGCCGGTGGAGAGCTTCTCGCAGTTCCGCGTCACCCGTGATTCCGATCTGGAGGTCGACGAGGAGGACGTGGTCAACCTGCGCCAGGCGCTGCGCAGCGGCCTGACCACCCGGCACTTCGGCGAGGCCATCCGGCTGGAGATGGTGGCCAGCTGCCCCGAGCCGCTGTGGCGCTTCCTGCTGCAGCAGTTCGACCTGCCCGAGGCCGCGCTGTACCTTGTCAACGGCCCGGTCAACCTGGTGCGGCTGAACCAGCTGATCGACCAGGCCGACGCCCCGGCGCTGCGCTTCGCCCCGCTGGTGGCCAGCTGGCCCGAAGCCGACCTGCCGCGCGGCAGCAATGTGTTCACCCGCCTGCAGCAGGGCGACATGCTGCTGCACCACCCGTTCCAGAGCTTCGAGGTGGTGGTCGAGTTCCTGCGCCAGGCGGTGCACGACCCGTCGGTGCTGGCCATCAAGCAGACCATCTACCGCACCGGCAGCCAGTCGGTGCTGATGGAGCTGCTGATCGAGGCGGCGCGCCGCGGCAAGGACGTGTGCGTGGTGGTGGAGCTGAAGGCGCGCTTCGACGAAGAGGCCAATATCAACTGGGCCGAGCGGCTGGAGGCGGTGGGCGCGCAGGTGGTTTACGGCATCGTCGGTTTCAAGACGCATGCCAAGCTGCTGCTGGTCACCCGGCGCGAGACCGGCACCCGCGGCCAGGTGCTGCTGCGGCGCTATGCGCACCTGTCCACCGGCAACTACAACCCCAGCACCGCGCGGCTGTACACCGACGTCGGCATGCTCACCGCCGACGCCCAGCTCACCGCCGATGCCGACGCGGTGTTCCACCAGCTGGCCAGCCTGACCAAGGTGCGCAACCCGCGCCACCTGCTGACCGCGCCGTTTGCGCTGCACCGCCGCCTGCTGGCGCACATCGACCAGGTGGCCGCCGCCGCCCGGGCCGGGCACCCGGCGCGCATCGTCGCCAAGTTCAATTCCTTCACCGAGCCGTTGATGATCGAGGCGCTGGTGCGCGCCGCGCAGGCGGGCGCCGAGATCGACCTGGTGATCCGCGGCGCCTGCATGCTGCCGCCGGGCATTCCGGGGGTCACCGACCGCATCCGCGTGCGCTCGGTGGTGGGCCGTTTTCTCGAGCACACCCGGGTGCTGTATTTCCGCTGGGGCGAAGCCGAGGCCGACGAGGTGCTGTACCTGTCGTCGGCCGACTGGATGGGGCGCAACATGTTCCGCCGCATCGAGGTGGCCTGGCCGGTGCGCGACCCGGTGCTGCGCCAGCGCCTGATCGACGAATGCCTGGTGCCCTACCTGCATGACCGCTGCGACGCCTGGGTGCAGGCCAGCGACGGCAGCTACAGCCGCCCCGACATGGACGGCCCCAGCGCCCAGGGCGCCCTGGCGGCACGCTACATGACGGCCGGCCATTGAAAGCCGGGGTCATGGACCTGATCTTGTGGCGCCACGCCGAAGCCCGCGAGTTGCCGGAGGATGCGCCCTTCGACGCCGCCGCCGACCTGGTGCGCCCGCTCACACCGCGTGGCGAGAAGCAGGCCCAGCGCATGGCCGAATGGCTGAACCGCTTCCTGCCCGAGACCACCCGGGTGCTGGTGAGCCCGGCACTGCGCACCCGGCAGACGGCCGAGGCCCTGGGCCGCAGGCTGCGCACCGTCGATTCCCTGGCACCCGGCGCCACCCATACCCAGGCCCTGGCCGCAGCGCGCTGGCCCGACAGCCGTGAGCCGGTGCTGCTGGTGGGCCACCAGCCCACGCTGGGCTTGCTGGCCGCCTATCTGATGGGCGGCCCGGCCACGCTGGACGGCCCGCCCTGGGCGGTGCGCAAGGGTGCGGTGTGGTGGCTGCGCCACCGCCTGCGCGATGGCGTGGCCGAGGTGGTGCTGGTGTCGGTGCGCACGCCCGACAAGCTGTAGCGCGCCGCCGGCGCCGCGCTTCAGACGGGTTCCAGCACCAGCCGCGGCTGGTCCTGCCGCGCCCAGGCCTCGGCTTCCTCGCGCAGCAGATGCAGGGTGCGCGGGTGGGTCTCGGCCCAGCTGCCGCTGAAGGCCAGCCGCGCCAGCCTGCCGTCGCGCCGCAGCCGCAGCGCCTTGGTGTCGACCAGACCGCGCGCATGGCACTTGATGGCGGCCAGGCGCAGCGCCAGCACCTGCCAGGCAAAGCGCTCGCTGCACAGCTGCGCCTCGATCTTGCGCAGGCCGCCACGCTGGCCCAGCACCAGGTCGGCCATGCGCCGCTGCTGGCTCTGCGAAAAGCCGGGTGCGTCCACATGGCCGAGCAGGTAGGCGCTGTGGCGGTGGTGGTCGTGGTGCGACACCATCAGGCCGATCTCGTGCAGGTCACAGGCCCAGCCCAATTCACGCAGGGCCTCGCCGTCGTCGGCGTCGTCCAGCGAGGGCAAGGCGCTGCGCAACAGCGCCAGGGCCACGCTGCGCACGCGGGTGGCCTGCTCGTTGTCCACGCTGAAGCGGGCCTGCAGTGCGGCCACCGACTGGTCGCGCACATCGCCGCCATGGGCCCGGCGCCGGGCGGCATGGCGCTCGTGCAGGTCGATCACCACACCCTGGCGCAGCGCCCCCTTGGCGGGCTTGAGCGCGCTGATGCCGAAGTGCGTGGCCAGCGTGTAGAGCAGGGCCAGGCCGCCACCGATGATGGCCTTGCGGTCCTCGCGCAGCGATGGCAGGGTCAGCCGGTCGATGCTGCCGGCCGCGATGCACTGCGCCATGCACCAGCGCAAGCCCTCGGGGGTGATGGTGCCGTCGCTCTGGCCGGCGGCGTGCAGGATCTGCGCCACGGCCCCGGCTGTGCCCGACGAGCCCAGCGCCTCCCGCCACAGGTGGGGCGCGAACAAGGTCAGTGCCTCTTCCAGCTCGGCACCTGCCGCCACCTGGGCATCGCGGAAGCGCTGCTCGGTGAACACCCCGTCAGGGAACCAGCGCATCGACAGGCTGACGCTGCCGACCTTGAAGGATTCGACCACCCGTGCCTGGCGGCCCTGGCCCAGGATCATCTCGGTGCTGCGCCCGCCGATGTCGATCACCAGGCGCTCGACCGGCGCGGGCTGCAGGAAGGACACGCCGGCATAGATCAGCCGCGCTTCCTCGCGCCCGGAGATCACCTCCACCGGGTGGCCAAGGGCTTCCTCGGCGCGCGCCAGAAAGGCGTCGCGGTTGCGCGCCTCGCGCAGGGTCTGCGTGGCCACGGCGCGCACCTGCGGCGACTCATAGCCCTGCAGCCGCGTGGCGAACTGCCGCAGGCAGTCCAGCCCGCGCTGCGCTGCAGCTTCTGTCAGATAGCCATTGGTGTCGAGACCCCCGCCCAGGCGCACCGTCTCCTTCAGGTAGGCGATGCGGCGGTAGCGGCCCTGTTGCAGGTGGGCCAGTTCCAGCCGGAAGCTGTTGGAGCCGATGTCGACGGCTGCCAGGGGGGCGGCAGGGCTGGGGGTGCCGCTGGGCAGGCGCTGGGACATGATGGCCGGCATGCTACCGGGTAATCCCGTTGCGGCCGGCGGGCCTTCGGAACCAGGGCCAGAATGTTTGGCGCGCGTCCTGGCGCGAATCCACCATCGGGAGACTTGATGTTGCGTGAAGACTTGGCTGCTTCTATGCCCGCACTGGATGTCAACCGCCGAGAGTTCGTGCGGACTGCGGTGGGCACCGGATTCGCCGCAGCCGTGCTGCCAGTGATGGCCCAGACCGTGGTCCAGACCGACAGCAACGGCCTGGTGGCCGGTGAAGTCGGCATCCCGGTGGGCGACTTCAAGCTGCCGGCCTACCGGGCTGCACCCGCCGGCCAGGCCAATGCCCCGGTGGTGCTGGTGGTCAGCGAAATCTTCGGCGTGCACGAGCACATCGCCGATGTGGCCCGGCGCTTTGCCAAGGCCGGCTACTTCGCCATCGCGCCGGAGTTCTTCGTGCGCCAGGGCGATGCGAAGGCCTACACCGACATCCCCAGGCTGATCGCCGAGGTCGTGAGCAAGGCCCCCGACGCGCAGGTGATGGCTGATCTGGACGCCACGCTGGCCTGGGCCAAGGGGCAGGGCGCCGACACCGGACGCACTGCTGTCACAGGCTTCTGCTGGGGCGGCCGCATCACCTGGCTGTATGCGGCGCACAACCCGGCGGTGAAGGCCGGCGTGGCCTGGTACGGCCGCCTGGTGGGCGCACCCTCGGCACTGACGCCGGCGCACCCGGTCGATCTGGCCGGCAAGCTCAACGCGCCGGTGCTGGGGCTCTACGGCGGCCAGGACACCGGCATTCCGCTTGACACGGTGGACAAGATGAAGGCCGCGCTGGCGGCCGGTTCAGCGGCGGCGAAGCGCTCGGAGTTCGTCGTCTACCCCGACGCGCCGCATGCGTTCCATGCCGACTACCGGCCCAGCTACCGCAAGCAGGCGGCCGAAGACGGCTGGAAGCGTTGCCTGGCCTGGTTCAAGGCCCAGGGCGTGGTCTGATCTGGCGGCGCCCGGCGCGGGGCCGGCGGGTCACTTGACCACCAGCACCGGCAGCGGGCTGTGCGTCAGAACCCGACTGGTCTCGCTGCCGATCAGCAGCGCGGCCATGCCGCGGCGGCCGTGCGAGGCCATCACGATCAGATCACAGCCCTGCTGCTTGGCAATGTCGAGAATGGCTTCCCACGGGTGCAGGGCTTCGACCGTCGAGCCGCTGCAGACCACGCCGGCGGCGCTGGCGGCGGCCATCACTGCCTTCACCCGGTCGGTGGCGATGCGTTCCTGGGCGTCGTAGAACTCTTGCGGTGGCACCGGTTGCATCTCGGAAATGGCGCTGTAGGGGAACGGTTCCTTCACGCACAGCGTGGTGATCGTGGCACCTGACAGCTTGGCCAGGGCAACGGCGGTGTCGATGGCCTTGGCGGTGATCTCCGAACCATCGGTCGGAACAAGAATGCGCTGGTACATGGCGGGCTCCTGGTCTGTGGCGACCCGCCGTTCTGGCAGGCGACGCCACCAGTGTGCGCCAAACGCAGCGACTCGTCCTGTCCAGCGTCAAGGCGCAGGCCGGCCGCTGCAGTGCACGCTGGAGAGCGCAGATGCCGACGCAGATGCCGACGCCGATGCATGCCGACCTATGCCGCAGGGTCGAGCGACAACTGTGCCTTTGCCGACGTCGCGCTGCACGGTCACCGAGTCACCGAGTCGCTGAGTCACCGGGGCCACCGCCGAAGGCCGGACTCTCTGACAAGCAAGCCTCCGCCGGGCCGATCGGTGGCAGGAACGCCTCTTGCGATAGGCGCTTTTTCTGTGCTACGATATTAGCTTAACTGCACTGGAGTGGTAGTTCAGTTGGTTAGAATACCGGCCTGTCACGCCGGGGGTCGCGGGTTCGAGTCCCGTCCACTCCGCCAATAACAAGCAAAACCGTTGCAAGTCTCTGATTTGCAGCGGTTTTTTGCTTTTTCAGCTACCCGCCACGCGGAGCGCCGGTGCTACCCCGAAGGCACCTTCAGTGCGGCAATTAATGTGGCAGTTGGAAGACCGGTTTGGCAGCCGAGGTCGCAGTTCCTGAGCATGCATCAAACCTTGCGCCGAGGGGTCCATGATGACCCTCTGGCGGAGCGCACCACACCATCGCCAAGACCTGCCCCCACCATCCTGCATCTCGTCAACTGTTCGCCGCAGCACGTCCGAGCGGCCCGCTGCCGAAACACCTCTTTCGCTGCGGTGAGACCCTCAACTTCAACCGCAAGCTACCCGCCGACTGGCGCACGGATCTCCTGAGTCCAAGTGGCAGGTCGCCCCCAGCCCTCGCGCAGTCCCCCGGGGAGGCCAGAGTGCGCGAGTCGGCTGTACGCCGAGTGCCAGCGCCCGTCTGTTCAAGCCGCTGATGCCGCGTACTGGTTGCCGCAGCCCGGACCATTCGTTGGCGCGCACATCGAAGAAGTCAGCCCGCTTCGACTCGAGGACGTCCAGCGCGTCAACGTCGGTTGGTGCGTCCGCATCTGTGGCCTCGATGACGATCAGCAACTCGAGACGTCGGGCAGTTTTCGCAGAGCATCACTTCGAGAGTCGTCATCGAGACTGGCTTGTCGGCCCATGCCGCGAGT
>JBBRVT010000067.1:0-13218 GCA_038246615.1 Burkholderiales bacterium | reverse complement strand
GGCTGAAGCCGGGCGACCTGATCACCCGCATCGACGAGTCGGCGGTCAAGGGCCTCAGCATGGACCAGGCGGTCAAGAAGATGCGTGGCGAGCCCAACACCAAGGTGCAGCTCACCATCTTCCGCAAGGCCGAGAGCCGCAGCTTCCCGGTCACCATCACCCGCGAAGAGATCCGCGTGCAGAGCGTGCGCGCCAAGATGATCGAGCCCGGCTACGGCTGGGTCCGCGTCAGCCAGTTCCAGGACCGCACGGTCGATGACTTCGCCCGCAAGGTCGATGAGCTGTACAAGGCCGATCCCAACCTCAAGGGCCTGGTGCTCGACCTGCGCAACGACCCGGGCGGCCTGCTCGAAGGCGCGGTGGCGATCTCGGCAGCCTTTCTGCAGAACGACCTGGTCGTCGTCACCACCAACGGCCAGATTGCAGAGAGCCGCGCCACCTTCAAGGCGTCGCCCGAGTATTACGTGCGCCGCGGCGGCAGCGACCCGCTGCGCAAGCTGCCGGCTGCGCTGAAGACGGTGCCGCTGGTGGTGCTGGTCAACGAAGGCTCGGCCTCGGCCAGCGAGATCGTCGCCGGCGCGCTGCAAGACCACAAGCGCGCCACCGTGATGGGTGCGCAGACATTCGGCAAGGGCTCGGTGCAGACGGTGCGTCCGCTGTCGGCCGACACTGCGCTGAAGATCACCACCGCGCGCTACTACACGCCGGCCGGCCGCAGCATCCAGGCCAAGGGCATCGTGCCTGATGTCTGGCTCGACGAGACCGCCGAAGGCAATGTCTTTGCCGCGTTGCGCATGCGCGAGGCCGACCTGGAGAAGCACCTGGGCGGCGCCGAAGAAAAGAAGGACGAAGCCCGCGAGAAGGCGCGCGAGGAAGCGCGCAAGAAGCTCGAGGAGCTGTCAGCCAAGACCCGGGAAGCGCCCAAACCGCTGCCTGAGTACGGCAGCACCGAAGACTTCCCGCTGCTGCAGGCGCTGAACCAGCTCAAGGGCAAGCCGGTGGCGGTCAGCAAGACGCAGAGCGAGCGCAAGGCCGAGCTCGACAAGGACAAGCAGTAGGCCGGGCCGCGCCGCCTGCTGCCAGCCCGCCTCGGCGGGCTTTTTCATGTCTGCTGCGGGCGCGGCGCTATGCTCTTTGCGATGAACGACGACCAACTGTTGCGCTACTCGCGCCACATCCTGCTCGACGCCATCGGTGTGGAAGGCCAGCAACGCCTGCTCGACAGCCATGCGCTGGTGATCGGTGCCGGCGGCCTGGGCTCGCCGGTGGTTCTGTACCTGGGCACGGCCGGGGTGGGGCGCATCACCCTGATCGACCACGACACGGTCGACCTGACCAACCTGCAGCGGCAGATCGTCCACAACCTGTCGCGCGTGGGCCAGCCCAAGGCCGAATCAGCGCAGCAGACGATCGCCGCCATCAACCCCGACGTGCAGGTGCTGCCGGTGGTGCAGCGCGCCGACGCCGACTGGCTGGCCCAGGCGGTGGCGGCCGCCGACGTGGTGCTGGACTGCAGCGACAACTTCCAGACCCGCCAGGCGGTGAATGCCGCCTGCGTGGCCGCTGGCAAGCCGTTGGTCTCGGGCGCAGCGATCGGTTTTGACGGCCAGATCTCGGTCTACGACACCCGCCAGGCCGACGCGCCGTGCTACGCCTGCGTCTTTCCTGCCGATGCCGCCTTCGAGGAGGTGCGCTGCGCCACCATGGGCGTCTTCGCGCCGCTGGTGGGCATCATCGGCAGCATGCAGGCCGCCGAGGCGCTGAAGCTGCTGATGGGTGTGGGCAGCAGCCTTGCCGGCCGGCTGCAGATGCTGGATGCGCGCCGCATGGAATGGACCGAGATCCGCCTGCTGCGCCAGCCCGCCTGCCTGGTGTGCGCCGGGCGCTGAGCCTGCGGCCTCAAGGCCTCAGCGGCGCACCGTGCGGTCGGCCAGCGACTGCAGTTCACCCGACAGCAGGATGCTGACGCCGTCGGCCGGCGTGGCCACCGCGCTGACGAGGGCCGCAGCCACCGCGTCGGCCTGGATCGGCCGCAACTGGCGCGGGATCAGCCAGCCCACGGCCGGCATCAGCCGCTGCGCGAGAGATTCCATCGGCCGGCTCGCCTGGCCCAGCGCGGTGCGCGCCCCCAGCAACAACGACGGCCGGGCGATCACCAGCTGGGGCCAGCCTTGCGCCGCCAGCGTCTGCTCGACTTCGCCCTTCACGCGGTTGTAGAACACCGATGCGCTGGCATCTGCGCCCATGGCCGACACCACGCCCATGCGGGTGGCGCCAGCGGCGCGGGCGGCCTTGGCGAATGCCAGCACGGCGTCCGCGTCCACCGCCCGGAAGGCGGCCTGCGAGCCCGCTGTCTTGATGGTGGTGCCGAGCGCGCAGAAGGCCCAGTCGATGGCGGGCAGGCCCGCGCCATCAGCCAGCGTGCGGTAGTCGACCACCAGCGGGATGACGGCTGCGGGCTGGCCGGCCAGAGCGGCCGGCTGGCGCACCAGCGCAGTGATGCTGCCGATGCGTGGATCAACGGCCAGCCTGGCCAGCAGCGCCCGACCGACCAGGCCGGTGGCACCGGCCACGGCCACCCGGACTGGCTGCACCCGTGCCATGGGCCTGGGGTGTCAGCGCTTGGGCGGGCCGCCGGGGCGGCCGCCCGGGCGACCACCACCGCCGCCACCACCGGCACTGCGCGACGGGCCGCCGGACGCGCCACCGGCAGGGCGTGCCCCGCCGCTGCCCGAAGGCCGTGCGCCGCCGAAGCCGCCGCCACCAGCCGCAGGCCGGCCGCCGCCATGGCCGCCGTCACGCCGGCCCTGGCCGCCGCCACCGCCACCGCCGGAACGACCACCACCACCACCGCCACCGCCACCTCCGCCACCTCCGCCACCACCGGGCCGGCCACCGCCGAAGCCGCCGCCGGCATTGCGCCGGGTGCCGCCCACGCCGATGGTCATGCGGCCCAGCACGATGGGCTCGGCCTTCTCGCTGCTGGGCGGCTCGAAGCCGGGCACCACCTCGCTGGGGATCTGCCGCTTGATCAGGCGTTCGATGTCGCGCAAGAAGATGTCTTCGTCCACGCACACCAGGCTGATGGCCTCGCCCTGGGCGCCGGCACGGCCGGTGCGGCCGATGCGGTGCACATAGTCCTCGGGCACGTTGGGCATCTCGAAGTTGACGACATGCGGCAGCATGTCGATGTCGATGCCGCGCGCGGCGATGTCGGTGGCCACCAGCACCTGCAGGTCATTGGTCTTGAAGTCAGCCAGCGCCTTGGTGCGCGCACCCTGGCTCTTGTTGCCGTGGATGGCCATGGCGGTGATGCCTTCCTCGTTGAGGAACTCGGCCAGCCGGTTGGCGCCATGCTTCATGCGGGTGAACACCAGCACCTGGTGCCAGTTGCCGCTCTTGATCAGGTGGCTCAGCAGCGCCTTCTTCTTCTCGCGGCCCACCGGGTGCACCTTCTGCGCGATGGTCTCGGCGGTCTGGTTACGGCGCGCCACTTCGATCAGCACCGGGTTGTTCAGCAGCTTGTCGGCCAGCGCCTTGATCTCGTCGCTGAAGGTGGCTGAGAACAGCAGGCTCTGCTTCTTGGCCGGCAGGTAGCTCAACACCTTCTTGATGTCGTGGATGAAGCCCATGTCGAGCATGCGGTCGGCTTCGTCGAGCACGAAGATCTGCACATGGCTCAAGTCGAGCGTGCCCTGCTGGTGGTGGTCGAGCAGGCGGCCGGGCGTGGCCACCAGGATGTCGACACCGCGGCGCAGCGCGTTGATCTGCGGCTGCATGCCCACGCCGCCGAACATCACCATGCTGGTGAGCTTGAGGTACTTGCCGTAGGTGCGCACGCTTTCTTCCACCTGCGCGGCCAGCTCCCGGGTGGGGGTGAGGATCAGCGCGCGGATGCAGACACGGCCCTTGGCGTCTTTCTTGGTCGGCTCGCTGGACAGGCGCTGCAGCATCGGCAGGGTGAAGCCGGCGGTCTTGCCGGTGCCGGTTTGCGCGCCGCCCATCAGGTCGCCACCTTGCAGCACGGCGGGGATGGCTTGCGCCTGGATCGGCGTGGGGGTGTCATAGCCTTGGTCGGCAATGGCGCGCAACAGCGGCTCGGCAAGGCCGAGTTCAGTGAATTTCATTGGGTTTTGAGCGCCCCGGTTGTGGGTGGGGCGTATAGCGGTCAGCCTGCAGCCGCTTGTTGCCAAGGGCCCCAGTCGGGGAGGCGGACGGGTCGATGCGAAGGTCGGGAATCGACTGCTGGGGCGTGACTGGTGGCGCCCCCACAAACCTGATTGTAGGCGCCTGCGCCATGCCGGCGCACTGATCAGCCTGTTCATGCCCCGGCTGTTCGCTGCTTGGGGCAAACCTAGAATGAATGATCCCTTCGATGAAAGACCGCCATGGACACCCGCGTCAACCCGGTTCGTGAACGCATGGAGCGCGTCCGGCAGGCCCTGGCGGCGCACGGCGCCCAGGCCCTGCTGGTGCCCAGCGCCGACCCGCATCTCTCCGAATACCTGCCCGGCCGCTGGCAGGGGCGCGAATGGCTGTCGGGCTTCACCGGCTCGATGGGCACGCTGGTGGTCACCGCCAGCCAGGCCGCGCTGTTTGCCGACAGCCGCTACTGGCAGCAGGCTGAAGACCAGCTGCTGGGCAGCGGCATCGACCTGGTGAAGATCCCAACCGGCGCGGCCACCCACCACATCCAGTGGCTGGCTGACCGCACGCTGCGCGCTGGCACGGTGCGGGTGGATGGCGCCGTGCTGGGCCTGGCCGCCGCGCAGCAGCTGCGCGCCGCGCTGGATGCCGCCGGCATCACGCTGCTGACCGATGTCGATGTGCTGGCCGACGCCTGGCCCGACCGCCCGGCGCTGCCGGTGGCCCGTGTCTATGCCCATGCTGCGCCGCAAGCCACCGAGCCGCGCGCCCAGCGCCTGGCGCGGGTGCGCGAGGCCATGGCCCGCCACGGCGCCAGCCACCACTTCGTGTCCAGCGTCGACGACATCGCCTGGATCACCAACCTGCGCGGTGCCGACGTCGACTACAACCCGGTGTTCCTGGCCCATCTGCTGATCGCCGCCACCCGGGCCACGCTGTTCGTCGGTGCCGGCAAGGTGGGCGCCGAACTGGCCGCGCAACTGGCTGCCGACGGCCTGGCCCTGGCCGACTATGCCGGCGCCGGGCCGGCGCTGGCCGCCTTGCCCGGCGGCAGCATCTTGCTGGTCGACCCGCGCCGCATCACGCTGGGCTTCCGCCAGCAGGTGGGTGCTGGCGTGGCGGTGGTCGAGGCCATCAACCCCAGCACCTTGTTCAAGAGCCGCAAGAGCGCCGCCGAGGCCGACTTCGTGCGCCAGGCGATGGTCGAAGACGGCGTGGCGATGTGCCGCTTCTACGCCTGGTTCGATGCCGCGCTGGCGAATTGCGAAAAGACTGGCGAGCGGATCAGCGAGCTCACCATCGACGAGAAGCTCTCGGCCGAGCGCGCCAAGATGCCCGGCTTCGTGGGGCTGAGCTTTCCCACCATCGCCGGCTTCAACGCCAACGGCGCGCTGCCGCACTACCGCGCCACGCCGCAGAGCCATGCCTGGATCGAGGGCGACGGCCTGCTGCTGATCGACAGCGGCGGCCAGTACCTGGGCGGCACCACCGACATCACCCGTGTCTGGCCGGTGGGCCAGATCAGCAACGCGCAGCGGCGCGATTGCACCCGTGTGCTGCAGGGCATGATGAACCTGGCGCGGGCGCGGTTTCCGCGTGGCACGCTCAGCCCCTTCCTCGACACCCTGGCGCGGGCGCCGCTGTGGGCCGACGGCATCGACTTCGGCCACGGCACCGGCCACGGCGTGGGCTACTTCCTGAACGTGCATGAAGGCCCGCAGACCATCAGCAAGGCGCAGCCCGAGCCGCACATGGCGATGGAGCCCGGCATGATCACCAGCGACGAGCCCGGCGTGTACCGCCCCGGCCAGTGGGGCGTGCGCATCGAGAACCTGCTGCTGAACGTGCCGGCAGACACTGCCGAGAACGGCACCTTCGGCGAGATGCTGGCGTTCGAGACCCTGACGCTGTGCCCGATCGACACCCGCTGCATCGACAGCAGCCTGCTGCGCCCCGACGAGATCGGCTGGCTCAACGACTACCACGCCACCGTGCGCGCGCGGCTGGCACCGCGGCTGGACGCAGAGCCCGACCGCGCGGCGCTGGCCTGGCTGCTGCGCCGCACCGAGCCCTTGTGAGCAGCCCCCAGACCTGCCGCTTCGCGTCAGGCCCCCCGAGGGGGGATCAGGAAACTTGGGAGCGGCCCGGCGGTTCCTCATGAGCAGCGGCGGGCGCTGGTCCGTCGGCATCGACCTGGGCGGCACCAAGACCGAGGCGGTGGCGCTGGACGCTGCCGGCCGGCAGCGCTGGCGCCAGCGCGTCGCCACCCCGCAGGCCCAGGGCTACGACGCGGTGCTGGACGCCATCTGCACACTGGTGCAGCAGGCCCGCGCCGCCAGCGGCGGCCGGCCCACGGTGGGTGTGGGCGCACCCGGCAGCCTGACCGCCGCCGGCCTGGTGAAGAACGCCAACACCGCCTGCCTGAACGGCCGGCCGCTGCAGCAGGACCTGCAGGCCCGCCTGGGGCAGCCGGTGGCGCTGGCCAACGACGCCAACTGCCTGGCGCTGAGCGAGGCCACCGACGGCGCGGGGCAGGGCGCCAACGTGGTGTTTGCCGCCATCCTGGGCACCGGCTGCGGCGCCGGCATCGCGGTGGGTGGCCAAGTGCTGGTCGGCCCCAACCGGTTGGCCGGTGAATGGGGCCACAACCCGCTGCCCTGGGCGGATGCCGACGAGCCGCGGCCGCCTTGCTACTGCGGCCAGGCCGGCTGTGTCGAGACACTGTGCAGCGGCCCCGGCATCGCCGCCGACCACCAGCGCCGCCACGGCGGCATGCTGACCGCACTGCAGATCGCGCAGCAGGCCGCCGCCGGTGATGCGGCTTGCGCCGCCACCCTGGCGCGTTGGCAGCAGCGGCTGGCGCGCGCGCTGGCTGGCGCCATCAACCTGCTCGACCCGGACGTGATCGTGCTGGGCGGCGGCCTGTCGCGCATGGCCGCCACCTACACCGCCGTGCCGGCGCTGTGGCACCGCTGGGTGTTTGCCAGCGGTGTGCGTGAGCCGGTGTGCACCCGGTTGCTGCCGGCGCTGCATGGCGATGCGTCGGGCGTGCGTGGCGCAGCCTGGCTGGGCCGGCAGGGGAATGTGCGGGCATGAGCGCCCCCGGGCCGACGACAGGCGTCGCCCGCCCCCCGAGGGGGCAAGAAGAATCGGGAGCAGCCCTTTGTTTCCTTGTGGGCGCGGCAGACAGCCTGGTGCAGGCCGTCTCGCACATCTGTTCGCGCTGCGGTGCGATGGGCGGCGCCGGACCGCGCTGGACATGCCGGGCTGTGCGCTGGCACGGTCGCCATCGGTCAACGGTGTGCGTCCGCCGCATTCGCAACCAGCCCAGCGTCAGCACGCCATGTTGACCCGGGCGCTGTTCGCTGACGACATCTTCATCTCCTATGCGCGCGCCGACGGCATGCGTTATGCCACCGCGCTTGCAGCACGCCTCAGCACCCTGGGCTACAGCTGCCGGCTGGATGTCTACGACACCGTGCCGTCTACCCAATTGCCGGCGCTGTTGCGCCGCGATCTGCAACGCTGCACGATGCTGGTGCTCGTGGCCACGGAGGCGGCCGCGCAGTCGGTGGCGGTCGACCAGGAGTTGGAGGCATTTGGCGCCACCGGCCGCCGCATCCTGGTGGTGGGCCGTGCCGAGGTGCTGCGCACTGCGCGCTGGGCGCAGCGCATTGCCGGGCTGCCCGGGCAAGACGAGCCAGAAATTGCCCTGGCCACAGGCCAGCCTGGCCAGGCCATCATCGAGACCATCGGCAATGCCATGACCTACTGGCGCCGCAACCGGCGCATCCGCTTGGTGCTGCAGGCGACGGTGTTGGCGGTGCTCGCCGGCCTGGCAGCGCTGGCCTGGATCGGCTGGCAGGCCAACCAGGCGGTGCTGCAACGCGATTCGGCGCGCCAGCAGGTGTTGGCGGTGGACCGCCAGCTCGGCACGCAGACCAGCAAGCTGCAGGCCGCCGACACCGCGCTGGCGCAGCAGCAGCGCCGGCTGGGCGACGCCGACGCCGCGTTGCAAGCCGGCGCGCAGCAGCTGGCCACGCAGCGGGCGGCGCTGTCCAGCCAGCAGCTGCTGAACGAGGCCAGCCGTTCCGCCGGTGTGCTGCTGGAGAGCCGCCTGGCGCGCCGCTTCGACCCGGCGCAGGACGTCGCCCAGGCATTGCGGGCAGCCCATGGCTTCCAGCGAGCCGGCGTGCAGGCACCGGCCGTGGCAGTGTTGTTTGAAAACACCGGCCTGATGCCGCAGCTGGCCCACGTGCTGCAGCACCCCGGCGGCTTCCGGGCCTTCGCATGGACCGCTGGCGACCGGCTGGCCACCGCCGGCCAGGACGGCCAACTGCGGTTGTGGGATGTGGCCAGCGGCCGCCTGCTGGCGGCCCGCGCCATGCCGGGGCCGGTGTCGGCGCTGCAGGCCAGTCCCGACAAGCGGCGCCTGCTGGTCTTGTCGCAGTCCCCGGGCGCCGATGCGCTGGTGCAGGTGCTGGACCTCGGCAGCCTGCAGACTGCCGGGCCGACGGCCCAGCCAGCACCCCTGGCGCCTGCACACCAGCTGGCCTGCCCGCAGCCGCGGCGGCCCATGGTCTGGGCCCCCGACGGCCGCAGCGTGGCCCTGGTCTGCGACGGCAAGGTGCTGGTCTGGCCGCTGCAGTCCGGACAGCAGACGAAGCTGGCCGCCGGTGATGTCAGCCAGCTGCAATTCAGCGCCCAGGGTGACAAGCTGGTGGTGCTGCGCATGCATGGCGAGGAAGCCGAGTACGCGCTGTCGGTCTACCGCCTGCCTGGTGGCCAGGCTGAGGTGCGTGCCGACAGCGCCTGTGCCGGGCGCGGCCGTCGCCACAGCTTCGACGCGCAGGGCCGCTTCCATGCCTCGGCCTGCGACAACAGCGTGCCGGCCGAATCATGCAACGTGCAGCTGTGTGCGCTGGACAGCGGCCGCCTGATCGCCACCCTGCCGACGGCCCAGAACGCACTGCGGTTCGACCCGGGCGGCAACCTGCTGGTCAGCACCGGCGGCAGCCAGATCAGCTTCTGGTCGGCCGCCGACGGCCAGAAGCTGGCAGGCTGGGCCGACGACCGGCAGCCGCCGGTGCTGGGCGGATTCGGCCCACGCTACCGCAGCGTGGTGCTGCTGCAATCCGGCTGGGCCAGCCTGGTCGATGGCGACAGCGCCGAGACGCTGGCGATGTTCCCCCTGGGCTTGCGCAAGGCGGACTCGGCCGAGCTGCTGCAACTGCTGGGCGTGGTCGGTGACGGCAGCCGTGGCGTGGCCGCTGACCCGCGCAGCGGCCAGATCGAAGTGTGGGCGTTGCAGACCCTGCCTCAGCAGTCGCGCCTGGCGGACAGTGTCGAGAGCTTCGCCTTCAGCCCAGATGGTCGCCAACTGCTGACCGGCATGCCGGGGCGTGACGGCAGCTTGGCGCTCTGGGACTGGCCAGGCGGCCAACGGCGCGCGGCCTGGTCTGCCGACGCCGAAGGACGCCGGCCGACCTGGGCGCAGGACTGGATGCTGCAGGCGCTGGCATCGCCGGCATGGTTGGCCCAAGCCGGCCGCAGTGCCGCAGCAGCGCCACTCGAAGCCCGCTCGGCCGATGGCCGGCTGCGCGCTGCGGTCGGCGAGTTCGGTGTCCAGGTCTGGGCTGGCAGCGACCCGCGCCCACGCGCCTTGTTGCGCAGCGGGCGGGCGCCGCGGGCGCTGGCCTTCAGCCCCGATGGCCAGGCCGTGCTGGGCCTGGTCGGCCAGCAGTTGCAGGTCTGGCCCTGGCAGCTGGCAACCCACCGCGCCGCCAGTTGCGCGGCGCTGGCCGCCAACCAGTCTTCGCCGGCATGGCGCGATTTGGCCGGGCCCGGCCAGGGCTGGCGGCTGGACTGCGCCGCTGACTGAGGCCCGGCGCCGCTGGCTCAGGCCCCCGTGCGCTGCAGCGGCGCGGCCAGCGCGCTGCGCAGGCTTTCGGCGCTGTCTTGCAGATGCAGCCGGGCTTCGGCGCTCAGACCGGGCTGCCGCTCGCTGCGGTCGATGCGCTGCAGCAGCGCGGTGCTGCGGCTGCGCACCAGGGCCCGGGCGTCGCCCCGGGTGAGCGTGGCGGGGCGCAGCACCAGGGCGGTCAGGCGGTTGATGTGCTCGCGCTGCAACTCGCGCCGCGGCTGCGGAATGTCGCCACCGGCGGCCAGCTCGCTCCACACATCGGCCTCCAACTGGTTGTAGAGCTCTGCCAGGCGCAAGGGCTGCGCCGGCGGACTGACCTTGGCTTCGGTGTCGAGCACCCGCGCGGCCAGCGCGTCGCTCATCAGGCGGTTGAGGATGCCACGCTGCAGGTCCAGCACCGTCTGGCCGAGCGGAAACTCGGTGGGCACGGTCAGCGATTCGCTGCGCTCGAAGAAATCAGGCGCCAGCTTGCGCTGCAGTGCCGCGCTGACAGCGAAGGCGTCGGCAGACAGCACCCGCTGCGACAGCATCTGCAGCGCGGCGCGCTGGTCGGCCGCCGGCAGCGGCTGCAGCGGGTCACGCCCGGTGTTGGGAAAGTCGCGCAGCGTGCGCACGCCGCCCACCTGGCGCAGCAGCAGGCCCGCCGCGCGGCCGGCGTCGCGCACCGCAAAGCCCAGCGTGCGGCGCAGGCTGCCGTAGTCCTGGTCGGGCTTCAGGGGCCGGGTTTCCTGGCGCTGGATCAGGTCGCGCGCGATATCGAAGCGGCGTGCCGCAAAGACCAGCACATCGTCGCCCAGGTCGAACTGCAACGCGTCGGGGTCGATGCCGAGGAAGTTGTCCTCGTCGGTGCCGTAGGCCAGTGCCGGCTCGCCGCTGCGCCCGGCAATGCGTGACAGCTCGGCGGCCTCCTGCTCGGGGGCGACCGCCTTGTAGGCGTACTCGATGGCCCAGAGATCATAGGCCCCCAGCGTGGCCTGGAACGGCGCTGCCGCTGGCTCACCCGGGCGCGGCAGGTTGGTGGCGGCGTACTCCATCACGCTGCCGGTGAAGGCCTCGCGGCGGGTGAATTCCGGGTCGGCCACCTGCCGGGCGCTGACCGCGTGCGAAGCGCGGAAGTTGTGGCGCAGGCCCAGGGTGTGGCCCACCTCGTGCATCGTCACGTCCTTCATGTAGTCGAGCACGAACTGCTGCGCCTCGGGGCCGTCGGGCTCCAGGTCGCCGCGGGTGGCCAGCACATCGAGCGCATAGCCCAGCTGCTCGGCGGCGTTGTCGGCGTGCTGGCACAGCAGATGCGACATGTCGCCCTGCAGCGCGCCTGCCGGCGGCCCGCCCACCTGCAGCAGCGCCGCCCAGTCCTGCGCCGCTGCGGCGGTGCCGGTGCCGCCCAGCACCCGGGCCCGCAGGTTGCGCAGGCTGCGCGAGGACATGCTCTCGATGCCGATGTCGGCGTCCAGGATCTCGCCGCTGCGCGGGTCGAAGTGGCTGGGGCCGATGGCGCCGAAGGCCGGCTCGCGGTTGGTCATCCAGCGCAGCGAGGCCACGCCCGCGTCCAGCGTGTCCCAGTCGGCGTCGTCGGGCTGCTGCTTCACGACGATGGCGTTCTTGAAGCCGATGCGCTCGAAGGCCTTGTTCCACTCCAGCACGCCGGCGGTGATGGCGGCGCGGTACTTCAGCGGGATGTTGCGGTCCAGCCAGTAGGTGATGGGCTTGACCGGCTCGGACAGCTCTGCCGCCGGGTCCTGCTTCTCCAGCCGCCAGCGGATGATGCTGCGCTGGCGCGGGCTGCGTGCCAGGTCGTCGGTGTAGTTGTCGGTGGCCACGGCGAAGTGACCGATGCGCGGGTCGGCCGCACGCGGTGCCATCGGCTGTGCCGGCAGCGCCGCCAGCGAGTAGTGCAGGCCGACGAACAGGCTGCGCGGGTCCGGCAGGCCGCCGGGCACGGTCGGCACCGGCGCTCCCGGCGGCGCACCGGCCTGTGGCAGGGCGATGCTGGCGGTGGCGAAGTGGTTGTTGGTCTCCAGCACCAGCAGGCCGGGCTGGCCGCGCACGCCCGTCACCGCCGAGTTGCGCGCGTCCAGCGCATAGTTCTGGCGGTAACTGCGTTGCAGGTCACCGCCCAGGCCGAGGATGTCGGACAGGAAGATGCTGCCCGCATCCACCAGCACCGACTTGCGCTCCGGGTGCGGCAGGCTGGCCACTACATTGGCACCCAGCAGGCTGGCCGAGATGGCTGCCGCCACCGCGCGCGCCTCCGGCGTGCCGGCCTTGGCGATCTGGCTGCCGTTGATGGCCACCAGCTGCACCAGGTTGTACTGCCGCCGGAACTGCACCAGCCGCGGCCCCCCCCACACCATCAAGCCGCCGAACAGCCGGCCTTCACCGATGCCGGTGCGCAGCTTGGGCGACAGGAAGAAGGGTTTGTCGAAGTCTTCGGGCTTCAGCTCCAGCCACAGCCGCTCGTCCTTCTGCCAGGCGGTGAACAGCCCCTTGGTCTCCTTGGCGTCCTTGATGACGGTGGCAAACGGTGGTGGCTGGCCGGGCACGGGCGGCACGGCCGGCGCTGCTGCGGCCGGCGCACCTGGCGCCACGGCGCCGCTGGCCGCGGCGGCCGAGCGTGCGGCTGGCGCTGCGGGTGCCGCAGCGGGCGCGGTCGCTGCAGCGGCCGGTGCGGGCGTCGCTACTGCCCCTGGGGCCACCACGCCCTGCAACTGCGCGCAGCCGGCAGTGAACAGCAGCGCGGCCAGCGCGGTGGCGCGCCAGGCGAAGGAAGGGCAGATCAGATGCGGCATGGCCATTCGGGGTAGGTCAAGGTCGGGAGTCTGGCACAGCGTCGTGGGGCACATCGGCGCAATGCTTCCAGGGGCGCTGCCCATCCAGGCTTGAGCCGTCGCAACGGCCAACCCCGCCGAGACGCCGAGTTTCAGGCGCGGCCAGCGCGCTGCGTTGACCGCGTCGGCATCGGCGCCGGCGGCGCGGCCTGCAGCGCCCAGGCGGTCGAACAAGTCGATCTGCCAACCGAGGCGCCTTGCTCTCATGAGGAAACGCCGGGCCGCTCCCAAGTTTCCTCATCCCCCCTCGGGGGGCCTGACGCGCAGCGGCAGGTCTGGGGGCGGTCATGAGGAAACGCCGGGCCGCTCCCAAGTTTCCTC
>JBBRVT010000066.1:0-13319 GCA_038246615.1 Burkholderiales bacterium | reverse complement strand
GCGTTCATCTTCTGCCACACCTTGACCAGATCGCGATCAGCGCCTTGCATCAGGCTGTCCAGCATCTCGACCACGTCGAGGCGGGCGCCCAGTGTGGAATACACCGTGCCCATCTCCAGGCCGATGATGCCGCCGCCGATGACCAGCATCTTCTTCGGGCTCTGGCGCAGCTCCAGTGCGCCGGTGGAGTCGACGATGCGCGGATCGTCGGGCAAGAACGGCAGCCGCACCGCCTGCGAGCCGGCGGCGATGATGCACTGCTTGAATCGGATGGTCTGGCTCTTGCCGGTGGGCGCCTGCGCGTTGCCGCTGGTTTCTTCAACCGTGACATGGTGCGGGTCGGCAAAGCGGCCGCAGCCACGCACCACGGTCACCTTGCGTAGTTTGGCCATGGCCGCCAGGCCGCCGGTGAGTTTGGCCACGACCTTGTTCTTGTGGCCCAGCAGCTTGGGCAGGTCGAGCACTGGCTCGGCAAAGCTGACGCCCAGGTCGGCAAAGTGCTTCACCTCGTCCATCACTGCGGCCACGTGCAGCAGGGCCTTGCTGGGGATGCAGCCGACGTTCAGGCACACGCCGCCCAGCGTGGCGTAGCGCTCGACGATCACCGTCTTCAGGCCGAGGTCGGCGGCGCGGAAAGCGGCGGAATAGCCGCCGGGGCCGGCGCCCAGCACCAGCAGGTCGCAGTCCAGATCGGCCACGCCGGCAAAGCTGCCGGCCACCGGCGCGGCGGCCGCAGGAACGGGCGCCACAGCAACGGGCGCTGCAGCAGCCGTTGCCTGCGCTGCAGCCGGCGCAACCGGGGCCGGTGCCGGCGCTGCAGCCGCCGCATCGGCGACCTCCAGCGACAGCACCAGGCTGCCCTGGTTCAGCTTGTCACCCAGCGCCAGCTTCAGCTCTTTCACCACGCCGGCATGGCTGGACGGGATCTCCATCGACGCCTTGTCGGATTCCACCGTCACCAGGCTCTGCTCGACGGCCACCGTGTCGCCCGGCTGCACCAGGATCTCGATCACCGCCACGTCCTTGAAGTCCCCGATGTCGGGCACCACCACATCGATCAACGCCATGTCTGTCTCCGGATGCGTTGCCTGCCGCTCACAGCACGATGCGGCGGAAGTCGGCCAGCAGGCTGGCAAAGTACACGTTGAAGCGTGCGGCCGTGGCGCCATCGATGACGCGGTGGTCCCAGCTCAGGCTCAGCGGCAGGATCAGGCGCGGCGCGAACTGCTTGCCGTCCCAGCGCGGCTCCAGCATGCTCTTGCACACGCCCATGATGGCCACCTCGGGCGCGTTGATGATCGGCGTGAAATAGCGCCCGCCGATGCCGCCCAGGCTGCTGATCGAAAAGCAGCCTCCGCTCATGTCGGCCGGGCCCAGCTTGCCCTCGCGCGCCTTGCTGGCCAGCGCGCCCATCTCGGTGCTGATCTGGAAGATGCCCTTCTTGTCGGCGTCCTTGACCACCGGCACCACCAGACCGTTGGGCGTGTCGGCGGCAAAGCCGATGTGGAAGTAGCTCTTCAGCACCAGCTGGTCGCCATCGAGCGAGGCATTGAACTGGGGGAACTTCTTCAGCGCCGCCACCGCCGCCTTGATCATGAAGGCCAGCATGGTCACCTTGATGCCGCTCTTCTCGTGGTCCTTGTTGGTGGCCAGGCGGAAGGCCTCCAGCTCGGTGATGTCGGCATCGTCGTGGTTGGTGACATGCGGGATCAGCACCCAGTTGCGGTGCAGGTTGGCGCCGCTGATCTTCTGGATGCGCGACAGGTCCTTGCGCTCGATCGGGCCGAACTTGGCGAAGTCGACCTTGGGCCAGGGCAGCAGTCCGGGGAAGGCCTCGCCAGCGGCCGCTGCCGCTGCGGGCGCCTTGGCCTTCTGCGCTGCCGTCTGCACTGCGCCGGCCATCACCTGCTTGACGAACCCCTGCACGTCGGCCTGCTGGATGCGGCCCTTGGGCCCGCTGCCAACCACTTCGGCCAGCGGCACGCCCAGCTCGCGCGCCAGGCGGCGGATGCTGGGCGATGCATGCGGCAGGCCGGCCCTGGGCGCCACGGGCTCATGCGCCGCTACGGCGGCCAGGGCGGGCGCGGGTGCTGGGCTGTCCACCGCCACCGGGGCCGCCAGCGCGGGCGCCCCTGCCCCTGCCGGTGCCGGTGCCGGTGCCGGTGCATGTGCCGGTGCCGGTGCCGGTGCCGGTGCCGGCACAGCAGCTGCAGGAGCCACTGCAGCAGCCACGGCCCCTTCCAGCAGCACCACCAGCGAGCCCATGGCCACCTTGTCGCCCAGCTTGACCATCACCTCCTTCACCACACCGGCATGCGACGAGGGGATCTCCATCGACGCCTTGTCGCTCTCCACCGTGATCAGGCTCTGCTCGACCTTGATCGCATCGCCTGGCTTGACCATCACCTCGATCACCGCCACCTCGTCGAAGTCGCCGATGTCGGGTACGCGCACCTCGATCAGGCCGGTGGCGGCCGGTGCCGCCAGCACGGCCGCAGCCGCCGCCACCGCCGGGGCCGGGGCCGGGGCCGGGGCCGGGGCCGGGGCCGGGGCCGCCGGGGCTGTTGACGCGGCGGCGGCGGCGGGTGCAGGCGCCGCCACGGCCCCGGCCGCTTCCACCAGCAGCAGCAGCGACCCCTGGTTCACCGTGTCGCCGATGGCAACCAAGATCTGCTGGACGACGCCTGCATGCGACGACGGGATCTCCATCGACGCCTTGTCGCTCTCCACCGTCACCAGGCTCTGATCGACGGCGATGGTGTCGCCCACCGCCACCATCAGCTCGATCACCGCCACGTCCTTGAAGTCGCCGATGTCGGGGACCTTGACCTCTGCCAATGCCATGTTCTTGTCTCCGGTCGCGGTGCGTCAGGCGTACAGCGGGTTGATCTTGTCGACGTTCAGCCTGTACTTGTCGATCGCCTCGGCCACCTTGGCTGCGGGCAGCCTGCCCTCGTCGGCCAGCGTCTTCAGCGCGGCCACCACGATGTAGTGGCGGTTGATCTCGAAGTGCTCGCGCAGCTTGCTGCGGAAGTCACTGCGGCCGAAGCCGTCGGTGCCCAGCACCTTGTAGGTGCGGCCACGGCCTTGCGCGTCTTTCGGCATGTAGGCGCGGATCTGCTCGCCAAAGACCTTGATGTAGTCGGTCGAGCAGATCACCGGTCCGTCATGGGCGCCGAGCTGCTGCGCCACGAAAGGCACGCGCGCCGGCTCGGTGGGGTGCAGCAGGCTCCAACGCTCGGCGTCCTGGCCGTCGCGGGCCAGCTGGTTGAAGCTGGGGCAGCTCCACACCCTGGCGGCCACGCCCCAGTCAGTGGCCAGCAACTGGCGCGCGGCGATCGATTCACGCAGGATGGTGCCCGAGCCCAGCAGGTTCACCTGCAGCTGGCCGGCCGCAGCGGGCGTGTCTTCCAGCAGGTACATGCCCTGGATGATCTGGTCCTCGGTGCCGGGCTTCAGGCCGGGCATCGGGTAGTTTTCGTTGAGCAGGGTGATGTAGTAGTAGACGTTCTCCTGCTTTTCCACCATGCGCTTCAAGCCATGGTGGAGGATCACGCCGACCTCGTGCGCAAAGCTGGGGTCGTAGGAGATGCAGTTCGGAATCGTCCCGGCCAGCACATGGCTGTGGCCGTCCTCATGCTGCAGGCCTTCGCCGTTCAGCGTGGTGCGGCCGCTGGTGCCGCCCAGCAGGAAGCCGCGCGCCTGCATGTCGCCCGCTGCCCAGGCCAGGTCGCCGATGCGCTGGAAGCCGAACATCGAGTAGTAGACGTAGAACGGCACCATGATGCGGTTGTTGGTGCTGTAGCTGGTGGCCGCTGCGATCCAGCTGCACATGCCGCCGGCCTCGTTGATGCCCTCCTGCAGGATCTGGCCGTCCACCGCCTCGCGGTAGTACATCACCTGGTCCTTGTCGACCGGCGTGTACTTCTGGCCTTCGGGGTTGTAGATGCCGATCTGGCGAAACAGGCCTTCCATGCCGAAGGTGCGGGCCTCGTCCACCAGGATGGGCACCACCCGCGGGCCCAGCGCCTTGTCGCGCAGCAACTGGGTGAGGAAGCGCACGTAGGCTTGGGTGGTGCTGATCTCGCGGCCCGGCGGCGTGGGGTCGAGCACCGCCTTGAAGGTCTCCAGGCTGGGCACGGTGAAGCTCTCGTCGGCATGCGTGCGGCGGTGCGGCAGGTAGCCGCCCAGCGCCTGGCGGCGCTCATGCAGGTACTTCATCTCCGGCGTGTCGTCGGCCGGCTTGTAGAACGGAATCTTCGGCAACTCGCTGTCGGGGATGGGGATGTTGAAGCGGTCGCGGAAGTAGCGGATGTCGTCGTCGGTCAGCTTCTTGGTCTGGTGGGCGGTGTTCTTGCCCTCGCCGGCGCGGCCCATGCCGTAACCCTTCACCGTCTTCACCAGCAGCACCGTGGGCTGGCCCTGGGTGTTGTTGTTGGCGGCGTGGAAAGCGGCATACACCTTGCCGGCGTCGTGGCCGCCGCGGCGCAGGTTCCACACCTGGTTGTCGCTCATCTTGGCCACCATCTCCAGCGTGCGCGGGTCACGGCCGAAAAAGTGCTTGCGGACGAAAGCGCCGTCGTTGGCCTTGAAGGCCTGGTAGTCGCCGTCCAGCGTGTCGAGCATGACCTTGCGCAGCGCGCCGTCCTTGTCGCGCGCCAGCAGTTCGTCCCACTGCTTGCCCCAGACCAGCTTGATGACGTTCCAGCCCGAGCCGCGGAACTCGCCCTCCAGCTCCTGGATGATCTTGCCGTTGCCACGCACCGGGCCGTCCAGCCTCTGCAGGTTGCAGTTGACGACGAAGACCAGGTTGTCGAGCTTTTCGCGCGCGGCCAGGCCGATGGCGCCCAGGCTTTCCGGCTCGTCCATCTCGCCGTCGCCGCAGAACACCCAGACCTTGCGTCTGGCGGTGTCGGCGATGCCGCGCGCATGCAGGTACTTGAGGAAGCGGGCCTGGTAGATCGCCATGATCGGCCCCAGGCCCATGCTGACGGTGGGGAACTGCCAGAACTCCGGCATCAGCTTGGGGTGCGGGTAGCTCGACAGGCCCTTGCCGTCCACCTCTTGGCGGAAGTTCAGCAGCTGCTCCTCGCTCAAGCGCCCTTCCATGAAGGCGCGCGCATAGATGCCGGGCGCCGAATGGCCCTGGATGTAGAGCAGGTCACCGCCATGGGTGCCGCCCTTGTCGGTGTCGTCGGCATGCCAGAAGTGGTTGAAGCCGGCTGCAAACAGATGCGCCACGCTCTGGAAACTGCTGATGTGGCCGCCCAGGTCGCCGCCATCGGCCGGGTCATGCCGGTTGGCCTTGACCACCATCGCCATCGCGTTCCAGCGCATGTAGGCGCGCACCCGGCCTTCGATCTCCAGATTGCCGGGGCTGCGCTCCTCGTCGACCGGCTCGATGGTGTTGACATAGGCGGTGGTGGCGGAGAAAGGCCGGTCGATGCCGTTCTGACGCGCCTCTTCAATCAACTGTTCCAGCAGGAAGTGGGCGCGCTCCGGGCCCTCCGCACTGATGACGGCGTCCAGCGCGTCCAGCCATTCACGGGTTTCCTGGGCATCGATGTCGATGGCGGAGTTGGCGGGCGGGTTGTGGGGCAGGGCGGACATCGGTCGTCTCCTCGATTCGGGGCAGTGGGTGGTCTCGAACGGCGCGCAGTGTTGCACAACGCCCGCAAAGTTTCAAATTGCGCGAGTTGATTTCGTATCGTGGAAAATCGACTGCCAGATACTTTCACAACCTGCGTGACGGTAACCCGCCGTGCGCTCGGGATAATCCCGGACATGCCAGCCCCGACACCGCCCTCGTCCGCACCGGTCACGCCCGCCAAGGGCCGCCGGCTCCTGCTCGGCCGCTGGTGGCGGCGGCAGTCGCCGGCCCAGCAGGACCGCTTCGCCACGCTGGGCCCGCTGGCGTCGGTGCTGCTGTTCCTGGCGACCATCATCACGGCCTTCTGGTACCTGCGCAACGAAGAGACCGCCCGCGAGACCGAGGCCGTCAAGCGCGACACCGAGATCGCTCAGCAGCAGATCCGCCTGCGCCTGATCGAGAACCAGGAGCTACTGGTGCGCATGGCGCGCGAGCTGGTCACACGCGAGCTGGACGCCAGCGAATTCACGCCGCAGGCCGCCACGTTCATGAACGACCGGCCCGAGATCACGCAGTTCCTCTGGCTGTCGGCCGACCAGGGCGCGCGCGCGCGCCGCTCGGCCCAGGCCGACCGCGAGGAGCAAGTGCCGCCGGGCGAAGCGCCAGTGGCGAAGGCGCCCGGCCACACCGAGACCGAATGGGCCTTCATGGCGGCGCGCGACCTGCGCCAGCCGATCTACAGCCGAGCCTTCAAGGACCGGCATGGCGCGCTGGTGTTCCAGGTGCACGTGCCGATGCTCACGCGCGGGCAGTTCAACGGTGCCCTGGTGGTCGACTACAGCATCGACGTGCTGCTGCGCCACTTCGTGCCCACCGAGGTGACGCGGCGGCACAGCATCGCCGTGATCGACGACCGCGAGCAGGTCATCGCCAGCAGCGTGCAGCAGATGCCCGGCGAGGCGCATCAGCGCGCGGCCATCCTGCACGACGTGCCGCTGGCACCAGCCGCCAACGGCCTGGCGCTGCGCGGCAGCGGCTACCGCAACGCGGTGGGCCTGGTCGGCAACACGCTGTTCTGGATGGTGGTGGCGCTGTCGCTGCTGACACTGTGGATGCTGCTGGGCACCTTCCGCCATGTGCGCCGGCGCAGCCAGATCCAGGGCGCGCTGGTGCAGGAGACCAACTTTCGCCGGGCGATGGAGAACTCCATGCTCACCGGCATGCGGGCGATGGACATCGAGGGCCGCGTCAGCTATGTCAACCCGGCGTTCTGCGCGATGACCGGCTTCACCGAGCATGAGCTGATCGGCCGCCTGCCGCCCTACCCCTACTGGCCGCCCGACCGCATCGAGGAGAACACCCGCCTGCTGCTGCAGGAGCTGCACGGCCGCAGCCCGGCTGGCGGCATCGAGGTGAAGGTGGTGCGCAAGAACGGCACGCTGTTCGATGCGCGCATGTATGTCTCGCCCCTGGTCGACGCGCGCGGCCACCAGACCGGCTGGATGACCAGCATGACCAACATCACCGAGGCCAAGCGCATCCGCGACCAGCTCTCGGCCAGCCACGAACGCTTCACCACCGTGCTGGAAGGCCTGGAGGCGGCGGTGTCGGTGCTGAGCGTGCAGCAGGGCGAGCTGCTGTTTGCCAACCGCAGCTACCGCCTGTGGTTCGGCGCCGACGCGCGCGGCCATGCCCTGCTGGCGAGCGGCGCAGTGCCGAATGCGGCGGGTGAGCTGCCCGCCGACCTGACCGGCCACGACGACGAGGACGGACTGGCCGGCATCCCCACGCAGGAACTGGCTGGCCTGGGCGCCAACCCGCGCGAGGTGTATGCGCAGCAGCTCGACAAGTGGTTCGATGTGCGCGCGCGCTATCTGCAATGGACCGACGGCCGCCTGGCGCAGATGCTGATCGCCACCGACGTGACCGCGCGCCGCCGCGCAGAGGAACTGGCCGCCCAGCAGGCCGAGAAGGCGCAGGTCAGCAGCCGGCTGATCACCATGGGCGAAATGGCCAGCTCGGTGGCGCATGAGCTGAACCAGCCGCTCACCGCCATCACCAACTACTGCAACGGCATGGTCAGCCGGGTCAAGGCCGACACCATCGACCGCGAGGCGCTGATCGCCGCGCTGGGCAAGACCGCGCGCCAGGCCGAGCGGGCCGGGCAGATCATCCACCGCATCCGCGCCTTCGTGAAGAAGAGCGAGCCGCAGCGCCAGACGGCCCAGGCGCGGTCGATCGTCGAGGAGGCGGTGGAGCTGGCCAGCATCGAGCTGCGCCGCCGCAACGTGGCCATCCACCACTACGTGGCCCAGCGCCTGCCCGACCTGCAGTGCGACCCGATCCTGATCGAGCAGGTGTTGCTGAACCTGTTGAAGAACGCTGCCGAAGCGATCGACTCGGCCCAGATGCCGGCCTCGCGCCGCCACATCGAGCTGCGGGTGGTCCCCCGCCACAGCCCCGAAGAAGGCGGCGTGATCGAGTTCGCCGTCACCGACATGGGCCCTGGCCTGCCCGATGAGGTGATCGCCCGGCTGTACGAGGCCTTCTTCTCCACCAAGGCCGAAGGCATGGGCATCGGCCTTTCTCTTTGCCGGTCGATCGTGGAGAGCCACCGCGGCCGGATCAAAGCGCAAAACCTCTACAATGGAAGCGTCGCGACAGGGTGCCGGTTCGCTTTCACCCTGCCCGTCGAAACCACCGCGCGGCACGAGGAGACAACGCTGCCTCATCGACTTGATGACACAGCGCTCGCCGCCGAATCCTCCGTCGACAAACCGGCAGCAGCCAGAACCCACCCATGAGCCTGATTCCCAAGAAGGGCACGGTCTATGTCGTCGACGACGACGAGGCCGTTCGTGATTCATTGCAGTGGTTGCTCGAAGGCAAGGACTACCGCGTCAAGTGCTTCGATTCGGCCGAATCCTTTCTCTCACGCTTCGACCCGCGCGAGGTGGCCTGCCTGATCGCCGACATCCGCATGGACGGCATGAACGGCCTCGAACTGCAAGACCGCCTGATCGAGCGCAAGAGCCCGCTGCCGGTGGTCTTCATCACCGGCCATGGCGACGTGCCGATGGCGGTCACCACGATGAAGAAGGGCGCGATGGATTTCATCGAGAAGCCCTTCAAGGAAGACGAGTTGATCGGCCTGGTCGAACGCATGCTGGACCAGGCGCGCAGCGCCTTCAGCCACCACCAGGAACAGGCCAGCCGCGACGCCCTGCTTTCGCGGCTGACCACCCGCGAGGCGCAGGTGCTCGAGCGCATCGTCGCCGGCCGGCTGAACAAGCAGATCGCCGACGACCTGGGCATCAGCATCAAGACGGTGGAGGCGCACCGCGCCAACATCATGGAGAAGTTGAATGCCAACACCGTGGCCGATCTGCTGAAGATCGCCCTGGGCGCCAACAGCACGCCAGCCAAGGCCTGAGAGCGCCCCCAGACCTGCCGCTGCGCATCAGGCCCCCCGAGGGGGAATGAGGAAACTTGGGAGCGGCCCGGCGTTTCCTCATGAGCGCCCCCAGACCTGCCGCTGCGCATCAGGCCCCCCGAGGGGGAATGAGGAAACTTGGGAGCGGCCCGGCGTTTCCTCATGAGGCTGAGCCTCGGCGACGCCACCACGAGGCCGCTGCCAGCCAGCGGCCTCTTGCTTTGCAGGAACGAATTTCGCGATGACCGCCCAGCTGATCAACGGCACCGCCCTGTCCCGGCAGATCCGCGCCGACGTGGCGCAACGCGCCGCTGCGCTGACCGCACGCGGCACCAAGCCCGGCCTGGCCGTCATCCTGGTCGGTGACGACCCGGCCTCGGCGGTGTACGTGCGCAACAAGGCCAAGGCCTGTGCCGAGGCGGGCTTCCATTCCGTGCTGGAGAAGTACGACGCCTCGCTGGGTGAAGCCGAACTGCTGGCGCGCATCCGCGCACTGAACGACGACCCGGCGATCCACGGCATCCTGGTGCAGATGCCGCTGCCCAGGCAGATCCAGGCGCAGCGGGTGATCGAGACCATCGCCACCGCCAAGGACGTCGACGGCTACTCGGTGCAGAGCGCCGGTGACCTGATGACCGGGCTGCCGGGCTTCCGCCCCTGCACACCGTTCGGCTGCATGAAGCTGATCGAGAGCACCGGTGTCGACCTGCGCGGCAAACACGCGGTGGTGATCGGCCGCAGCAACACCGTCGGCAAGCCCATGGCGTTGCTGCTGCTGCAGGCCGATGCCACCGTCACCATCTGCCACAGCGCCACGCCCGACCTGGGCCGGTTCACCGCCCAGGCCGACGTGTTGGTGGCCGCCGTGGGCCGGCGCCACACCGTGACCGCCGACATGGTCAAGCCCGGCGCCATCGTCATCGACGTGGGCATGAACCGCGACGACGCCGGCAAGCTGTGCGGCGACGTCGACTTCGCGGGCGTCAGCGCGGTGGCCGGCTGGATCACGCCGGTGCCCGGCGGCGTCGGGCCGATGACCATCACCATGCTGCTGTTCAATACGCTGGCCTCGGCCGAACGCGTGATCGCTTGACGACCACCCCGAGGCATCGGCCCTGCAGGGTCGGCACGGCCGCACTACAGTGACAACGCGGCGGCATCGCCCGCCGCAGAAAGCGACGACTCCATGCACAACCCCCTGCTCTCGCCAGCCCCATTGCCCGCGTTCGCCACCATCCGGCCCGAGCACTTGACACCCGCGCTGGACGTGCTGCTGCCGGAGGCCGACGCAGCGCTGGAACGTGCGGTCGGCGACAGCGTGCCGGCCGACTACGACGCGCTGTCGGCGGTGCTGGACGTGCCGCTGGAGCGCCTGTCGCGCGCCTGGTCGGCCGTCAACCACCTCAACGCGGTGGCCAACACGCCCGCGCTGCGCGAGGCCTACAACGCCAACCTGGCCCGGGTGACCGAATTCCACACCCGGCTGGGCGCCGACGAGCGCCTGTATGCCAAGTACAAGGCCCTGGCCGCCGGCAGCGCCGCGCTCAGCGCGCCGCGCCGCCAGGCGTTGTCACATGCGATCCGCGATTTCGTGCTGTCCGGCGCCGAGCTGCAGGGCGATGCCCGGCTGCGCTTTGCCGCGATCCAGGAGCGCAGCGCCGAGCTGGCCCAGCAGTTCAGCGAGCATGTGCTGGATGCCACCGACGGCTACACGCTGACCGTGCCCGCCGAGCGCCTCGACGGCGTGCCGGCTGACGTCCAGCAGCAGACCGCCGAAGCCGCCCGGGCCGCCGGCGAGGCCGGCCACCGGCTCAGCCTGCACTGGCCGGTCTACATGCCGGTGATGCAGTACGCCAGCGACCGCGCGCTGCGTGCGCAGCTCTACGAAGCCTACGCCACCCGCGCCAGCGAGCTGGGCCCGCCCGAGCGCGACAACGGCCCGCTGATGACCGAGCTGCTGCAATTGCGCCATGAGGAGGCCGCGCTGCTGGGCCAGCCCAGCTACGCGCACCTGTCGCTGGTGCCCAAGATGGCCGAATCGCCCGAGCAGGTGCTGGGCTTCCTGCGCGACCTGTCGCAGCGCGCCCGCCCGCATGCCGAGCGTGATCTGGCCGAGCTGCAGGCCTTTGCCACCGAGCACCTGGGCCTGCCCGACCTGCAGGCCTGGGACCTGGCCTTTGCCTCCGAGAAGCTGAAGGAGGCGCGCTATGCCTTCAGCGAGCAGGAGGTGAAGCAATATTTCACCGAGCCCAAGGTGCTGGAAGGCCTGTTCCACATCATCGAGACCCTGTTCGAGGTGCGTATCCGCCCCGACAGCGCCGAGGTGTGGCATGAGTCGGTGCGCTTCTTCCGGGTCGAGCGCCAAGGCACTGGCCAGTCATCGGCGGACAGCGCACCCCAGCTGGTGGCGCAGTTCTACCTCGACCCCTACGCCCGCCCCGGCAAGCGCCCCGGCGCCTGGATGGACGTGGTGCGCGGCCGCTGGCAGCGGCCCGACGGCCAGGGCCTGCAGACGCCGGTGGCGCAGCTGGTGTGCAACTTCGCCGCGCCAGTGGGCCAGGTTGATGGGAAAGACCGGCCCGCCCTGCTGACGCACGACGACGTGATCACGCTGTTCCACGAGTTCGGCCATGGCCTGCACCACATGCTGACCCAGGTGGACGACCTGGCCGTGGCCGGCATCTCCGGCGTCGAATGGGACGCGGTGGAGCTGCCCAGCCAGTTCATGGAGAACTTCTGCTGGGAATGGGCGGTGCTGTCGCGCATGACAGCGCATGTGGACACCGGCGCGCCGCTGCCGCGCGCGCTGTTCGACCGCATGCTGGCAGCGCGCAACTTCCAGAGCGGGCTGCAGACGCTGCGGCAGATCGAGTTCTCGCTGATCGACATGCGCCTGCACCGCGAGAACGACGCGTCCGCGCGGGTGCAGGCGGTGGTCGACGAGGTGCGCTCCGAGGTATCGGTCAACCCGCAGCCGGCTTTCCACCGCTTCCAGCACAGCTTCTCGCACATCTTTGCCGGCGGTTACTCGGCTGGCTACTACAGCTACAAATGGGCCGAGGTGCTGTCGGCAGACGCCTTTGCCGCCTTCGAGGAACTGGGGGTGTTCAACCCCGAAGTCGGGCAGCGCTTTCGCCGCGAGATCCTGGAAGCCGGCGGCAGCCGCCCGGCGATGGACAGCTTCAAGGCCTTCCGCGGGCGTGAACCCCGCATCGATGCGCTGCTGCGGCACCAGGGCATGGCGTGAAATCCGCCCGCCGCAGCGGCGCCGCATCGGCTAGATTCGGTGCCATGCGGATGCGGTGCTTTCTTGTCGTCGGCCTGGCCTGGGCCGCTGCGCTGCCGGTGCTGGCCCAGTTCAAGGTGGTCGGCCCCGACGGCAAGGTCACCTACACCGACCGCCCGGTCGCTGCGCCACCGGGCGGCCAGGTGCAGTCGATGCGTGCCGGCACCGCTGCGCCGGCCGCCGCCAACGCGCCGCTGCCGCTGGAATTGCGCAACGTCGCCGCGCGGTTTCCGGTGACGCTCTACACCAGCCCCGATTGCCCGCCCTGCGACAGCGGCCGGGCGTTGCTGCAGCAGCGCGGCATTCCGTTTGCCGAACGGCTGGTGAGCAGCGACGACGACACCGCCGCGCTGCAGCGCATCACCAACGGGCGCACGGTGCCGTCGCTCACCGTCGGTGGCCAGGCGCTGCGCGGCTTTCTCGACACCGACTGGCAGTCCACGCTCGACCTGGCCGGCTATCCGAAGGAGTCGAAGCTGCCACGCGGCTGGTCGGTGGGCCCGGCCGCGCCGCTGGTGGCACGCGCACCGGCGCCCGATGCAACGGCGGCGCGGCAGGCAGCGCCGCCGGCCGCCACCGCAGAGCCGGCACCGGCCAGCGGCGGCATCCGCTTCTGACGCCAGGTCAGCCGCTCAACCCGGCGGCGGCACCGCCGCAGGCGGGTTGAACACCCGCCGCAGCCCTTGCACCGCCCAGCTGCCGCCGCCCACGGCCGCGCCCATCAACCAGAACACGGCAACAGGCCCGAGCGCCGTGCCCGCCAGGCCGAAGGCCAGCGGCATCACGCTGCTGCTGAAGTTGATGGTCATCGAACGGAAGGCGATGGCTTCGCCATGGCGGTCGGGCGGCGTCATCTGGTGCAGCGTGCTCATGATCATCGGTTGCACCGCGCCCAGGGCCAGGCCCAGCAGCGTGGCGCAGCCGGCCATCAGCCAGGGCGTGTCGGCAAACGGGTAGATGGCGAACACGCCGGCGGTCATCACCATCGCGGCGCGCAGCACCGTCACCTC
>JBBRVT010000065.1:0-13340 GCA_038246615.1 Burkholderiales bacterium | reverse complement strand
GAGGAAACTTGGGAGCGGCCCGGCGTTTCCGTATGAGAGCGCCCCCAGACCTGCCGCTTCGCGTCAGGCCCCCCGAGGGGGGACGAGGAAACTTGGGAGCGGCCCGGCGTTTCCGTATGAGAGCGCCCCCAGACCTGCCGCTTCGCGTCAGGCCCCCCGAGGGGGGACGAGGAAACTTGGGAGCGGCCCGGCGTTTCCTCATGAACCTGAACCCGCGCGCTTTACAAACCCACATCGTCCACGCATGGGGTGCACACACGCCCGCTGCACAGTGCGACGCCATGCGTGGGGCCTGTCGCCCCGCCCCAAGGAGCAGCACCATGCGCAAGATCTTCCAACCCCTGGCCTGGGCGATGCTGGGCGGCAGCCTGGCCGTGGTCGGCACTGCCGGCGCCTTCGACCTGCCCTGGCAGCAGCCGGCCAAGACGCCGGTGGCCATTGCTGCGGCGGCCAGCCTTCCGGCGGCCAACACCGCTGCGGCCGTGCCCCTGGCACCGGCAGCCGCGCCCAACTACCGGGCCATCGTGCAGCAGTACGGCCCGTCGGTGGTGGGCATCACCGTGGAAGGCAATCGCGTGGCCGAGGCCGGCGACGGAGAAGGCCAGGGCCTGCCGCCCGGCTGGCGCCGCCTGCAGCCGCCGGGCGCACAACCCTTCCGCGGCCAGGGCTCGGGCTTCATCGTCTCGGCCGACGGCCTGGTGCTGACCAACGCCCATGTGGTGAAAGACGCCCGGACGGTGACGGTGCGCATGGCCGACCGCCGCGAGTACACCGCCACGGTGCTGGGCAGCGACGCCGCCACCGACATCGCGGTGCTGCGCATCCCCGCGAAAGGCCTGGTGCCGGTGCGCCTGGGCGACCCGGCGCAGTTGCAGGTGGGTGACCCGGTGCTGGCCATCGGCGCGCCCTACGGCCTGACGCAGACCGCCACTGCCGGCATCGTCAGCGCCACCGGCCGCTCGCTGCCCGGTGATGGCGCCGTGCCCTTCATCCAGACCGACGCGGCGGTGAACCCGGGCAACTCGGGTGGCCCGCTGTTCGACGCCGCCGGTGCCGTGGTGGGCATCAACGCCCAGATCTACAGCCGCACCGGCGGCTACCAGGGCTTGAGCTTTGCCATCCCCGTGGACGTGGCGATGCGGGTGGGCCAGCAGATCGTGGCCACCGGCAGCGCCCAGCATGCCCGCCTGGGCGTGGCAGTGCAGGACATGACCCAGCCGCTGGCCGACAGCTTCGGCCTGCCCCGGCCCGACGGCGCGCTGGTGTCGCAGGTAGCGCCGGGCAGCGCCGCCGCTGCCGCCGGGCTGAAGGCAGGTGACGTGATCCTGAAGATCGACGGCCAGCCCACGCTGCAGGCGGGCGCCCTGTCGGCACGCATCGCCCAGGCGGTGCCGGGCGATCGCATCGCGCTGGCACTGTGGCGCCAGGGCAAACCGCTGGACCTGAACGTGACGCTGGGCCGTGCCGATGCCAGCGCCGACAGCGCCGCCGCCAGCAGTGACGACGCCGCCGCCGGTGGCGCCCGCCTGGGCCTGGCGCTGCGCCCGCTGCAACCCGAGGAGCGCGCCCAGGCCAGGCTCGACCACGGCCTGCTGGTGCAGGACGCGCAAGGCGCAGCGGCACGCGCCGGCCTGGCCCGCGGCGACGTGGTGCTGGCCATCAACGGCCAGCCGGTGGACAGCGTGGCGGCGCTGCGCCGGGTGCTGGCCGCCAGCGGCAAGGGCGTGGCGCTGCTGGTCTGGCGTGACGGTGCGCAGTTGTTCGTGCCGATCACCCCGGTTTGACCAGCTGCCCGGCTGCGGAACTGTGGCCTAATCGTGGGTTTTGCACCCGCCGAACCTGACCGCCAATCCGGTGACCAACCCGGCGACCAACCCGGCAGCCCTGAAAGCACAGCATGGCCCTCAAGATCCGTACCGAAGCCGACCGCAAGGCCACCCCCCGGCCCGACGCCCCGAATGGCGTGACCTTCACCGTCGCCCGCGGCCAGAAGCGCAGCCTCGAGCGCGGCGCGCACACCCGCAGCAAGAAGCGCCCGGGCAAGCGTCCGCATCAAGGTTGACGCTTTCCCCCCAGTAGCGCCTTGGGCGCTTTCCAAAGGGGGGCGCTGCCAGTGGACCGGCGAAGCCGGACCCGCAGCGGCTGCTTGATGGGCGCTCCGGATCGACCCGATGCTGCGCATCACCGAACTCAAACTCCCGCTTGACCATGCCGAGCCGGCGCTGCGTGCTGCAGTGCTGGCCCGACTTGGCCTGCGCGACGCTGAACTCGCCGGCTTCAGCGTCTTCCGCCGGGCCTGGGACGCACGCAAGAAGTCGGCGGTGGTGCTGATCTACACCGTCGACGTGCAACTGGTCGATGGCGTGGATGAAGCGGCGCTGCTGGCCCGGTTTGCCGGTGACCACCACCTCCGCCCCACGCCCGACACCGGCTACAAGTTCGTCGGCCAGGCGCCGGCCGACCTGGTTGCCGGCGGCGCGCTGCGGCCGGTGGTGGTGGGCTTCGGGCCGTGCGGCATCTTCGCGGCGCTGGTGCTGGCGCAGATGGGCCTGCGGCCCATCGTGCTGGAGCGTGGAAGAGAGGTGCGCCAGCGCACCAGGGACACCTGGGGCCTGTGGCGCCAGGGCGTGCTCGACCCCGGCTCGAACGTGCAGTTCGGCGAAGGCGGCGCCGGCACCTTCAGCGACGGCAAGCTCTGGAGCCAGATCAGCGACCCGCGCCATCTCACCCGCAAGGTGCTGACCGAGTTCGTCAAGGCCGGCGCGCCGGACGAAATTCTCTACGTCGCCAAGCCGCACATCGGCACCTTTCGCTTGGTCGGTGTGGTCGAGAAGATGCGCGCCGAGATCACCGCTCTGGGCGGCGAGGTGCGCTTCGGCCAGCAGATGACCGACCTGCTGGTGGACGAGCGCGGCGGCCAGCGCGCCGTGCGCGGCCTGGTGCTGGCCGGTGGCGAGCAGTTGCGCGCCGACCATGTGGTGCTGGCCCTCGGCCACAGCGCGCGCGACACCTTCGCCATGCTGCAGCAGCGCGGTGTCTACCTGGAGGCCAAGCCGTTTTCGGTGGGCTTTCGCATCGAGCACCCGCAGGGCCTGATCGACGCCGCCCGCTTCGGGCCCAGTGCCGGCAACCCCATCCTGGGCGCGGCCGACTACAAGCTGGTGCACCACGCCGGCAACGGCCGCTCGGTCTACAGCTTCTGCATGTGCCCCGGCGGCACGGTGGTGGCCGCCACCAGCGAGCCCGGCCGCGTGGTCACCAACGGCATGAGCCAGTACAGCCGCAACGAGCGCAATGCCAATGCCGGCATCGTCGTGGGCATCAGCCCGCAGGACTATCGGCAACTGCCAGGCGAGGGCCCGGTGAACCCGCTGGACGGCGTGGCCTTCCAGCGCCAGTGGGAAAGCCGCGCGTTCGAGTTGGGCGGCGGCGGCTACAAGGCGCCGGGCCAGTTGGTGGGTGATTTCATCAAGCGCCAGCGCTCGGCGGTGCTGGGCAAGGTGCAGCCGTCCTACCAGCCCGGCGTCACCCTGACCGACCTGGCCGACAAGCAGCAGCCCAGCCTGCCGCCGTATGTGCTGGCGGCGGTGCGAGAGGCGCTGCCGGCCTTTGGCCGGCAGATCCGCGGCTTCGACATGGCCGACGCGGTGCTGACCGGCGTGGAGACGCGCACCTCGTCGCCGCTGCGCATCACCCGCGGGCGCGACCACCAGAGCCTGAACACCCGCGGCCTGTACCCGGCCGGCGAGGGCGCGGGTTATGCCGGCGGCATCATGTCGGCCGGGGTCGACGGCATCGAGGTGGCCGAGTCGCTGGCCCGGCAACTGCTGGCGGGCGTTGCAGTGGCGGCTGCCACATCCGCAGCAGCCGCAGGCACCCTCAGCGCGGTGGCGCTGCCGCCATTGGCAGGCACAGGCCCACACGCGCCGCCACCACCACCGCCTGGGCGCGCGAGCTGACACCCAGCGCGCGGAAGATGGCCTCCAGGTGGGTCTTCACCGTCGAGCTGGAGAGCCCCAGGCGCCGGCAGATGGTCTTGTTGGCATGGCCGTCGACCAGCAGCCCCAGCACCTCGCGCTGGCGCGGGGTGAGTTCCGGGCTGGCATCGGGCGGGCCGGCTGCCATGCCCACACCGGGCGGCAGGTAGATACCGCCGTCGAGCACCCGCTGCAGCGCGCCCCGCATCTGCTGCAGGTCGGCGGTCTTGGGGATGAAGCCGGCCGCGCCGGCCTCGATCGCCTGCAACACCAGCGCCGGCTGGTGCTGCGCCGACAGCACCACATGCCGCGCCCAGGGCGCCCGGGCCTGCAGCACCTGCAGGCTTTGCAGGCCCTGGGCGTCGGGCAGGCCCAGGTCGAGCAGCACCAGGGCCACGTCGGGGTGGCTGTCGGCCAGCGCGCAGGCGCCAGCCAGGCTGCCGGCCTGCAGCACCTCCAGGCCGGGCCAGGTGTGCGCCAGCAAGAGGCCCAGCGCTTCGCGCAGCAGGGCGTGGTCATCCACCAGCATCAGTTTCAAGGCGGCATCCGGTCTGTGCGTCTGCACCGGTATGGCACAGGCGGCGCGCATGCTAACCGAGCCGCCCCGGCATTGCCTGGCGCAGCGCGGGTCGCGGCGCGGCCGCCGGCACAATGGCCCGGCAGGCGCCGGCTCCTTTCCCCGGGCCGACAGCACAGGTACCGATGACCCTCTCTGCGCACCGTGTCGACCTGCCGCGCCTGGCCCGCTGGATGCTGCCGGGCCTGTGTCTGCTGCTGGCCTGGCTGGGCGCGCTGGCGCTGCCGGCTGGCGACCGCGTGGTCCGCTTCGACCAGGCCGCATTCCAGCGGCTGGGTGGCCAAGGCCCGGCACCGAACAGCGGCTGGCAGACGGTGGCGCTGCCCGACACCTGGGGCGCGCGCGGCCTGCCGCTGGCCGGCAGTGCCCACTACCGGATGGTCTTGCAGCTGGCCCAGGCACCCCAGGGCGTGTGGGCCTTGCGCATCGACCGCCTGAGCAATGCGCACAGCATCCACATCAACGGCGTGCTGGTGCAGCAGCGCGGCCAGGTGCAAGGCACCGGTGGCGTGCCGCGGGTGGCGCCGGCCTTCGTCGAGTTCCCGGCGTCGATGCTGCGCGCCGGCGACAACCAGATCGACCTGCAGTGGCGGCTGGCCGCGCGTGCAGGCATGTCGGCGCCCGAGCTGGGGCCCAGCCAGTTGCTGGGCCCGGCCTATGACCGCGCCCAGCTGCTGGACCAGACCTTGCCCCAGGTGATGAACGTGGCGGGCGCCGCGCTGGCCATGTTCCTGCTGCTGGTGTGGTGGCAGCGCCGGCAGGAGCAGGCCATCGGCCTGTTCGGCCTGCTTTGGCTGCTGCTGTCGCTGCGCAACTACGGCTACACCGTCGACGCGACGCCGCTGCCCAGCCCGCTGGGCGATGTGCTGTTCTTCGGCGCGCAGTGCATCAGCGTGGTGCTGCTGGGTCAGTTCGTCATCGCGCTGTCGGCGGCCGGCCTGCCGCGTGCCCGGCGCCTGCTCTGGTCACTGGGCGTGGTGCTGCCGCTGTCGGGGCTGCTGTTCGGCCTGGGCGGCCAGCTGCCGCTGCTGCGCCAATGGGTCTATCCCTTGCTGACGCTGCTGAGCGTGCTGTCCCTGTGGTGGTTGCTGCGCAGCCTGCGGCGCATCCAGGGCCCGTCGATGTTGGCGCTGGCGCTGGGGCTGGGGGCGGTGGTGGCCGCTGGTGTGCATGACTACCTGTTCCTGCATGCCCGCCTGCCGGTCACCGGCTCTTACTGGATCCCGGTGGTGGCGCCGCTGGGCTGCGTGAGTTTTGCCTTGGTGCTGGTCAAGCGCCTGGTGCGTGCGCTGGCGGTCAGTGAAGACCTGGCGCTGCGGCTGGAAGCCCGCGTGGCCGAGCGCACGGTGGCGCTGCAGGCGGCTGACCAGGCCAAGACCCGCTTTCTGGCCGCCGCCAGCCATGACCTGCGCCAGCCCGTCACCGCCATCGGTCTGCTGGTCGGCCTGGCCAGGGAACGCACAGCCGATGTGGCCATGGGCGCGATGCTCGACCGCATCCAGGCGGCGGTGCAGGCGCTGGAATCCCTGCTGCGCGGCCTGCTCGACCTGTCGCGGCTCGACACCGCCGAGGCTGCGCAGCAGCGCCAGGCCGTGGCGCTGCAGCCGCTGTTCGAGGCCCTGGCCCTGCACCACCAGGCCGATGCCCAGGCGCGTGGCCTGCGCCTGCGCCTGCGGCCCAACACCCTGGTGGTCGACACCGACCCGCTGCTGCTGGAGCAGGTGCTGCGCAACCTGGTGGGCAATGCGCTGCGCCACACCCGGCAAGGCGGCGTGCTGGTGGCCGCGCGCCGCCAGGGTGCCGACGGCGTGCGGCTGCAGGTCTGGGACAGCGGCATCGGCATCCCGGCTGACCAGCAGCAGCGGGTGTTCGAGCCCTTTGTGCAGTTGCACAACCCGGCGCGCGACCGCAGCCAGGGCCAGGGCCTGGGCCTGGCCATCGTGCGCCGCGCGGTCGACCTGCTGGGCCATCCGCTGGCGCTGCGCTCGGTGCCGGGGCGGGGCAGCTGCTTCACGATCGGGCTGCCGCGTGTGAGCGCAGCAGGGCCAGCCGCGCTGCCGCTGGCCATTCCTGCCGCGCCACTGGCCGGCGCCAGCCTGTGGCTGCTCGACGATGACCCGGCGGTGCGTGACGCGCTGGCCAGACGGCTGGAGGCCTGGGGCGCCCAGGTGCTGCCGCTGGCCAGCCTGGCCGCCCTGCGGCAGGCCCTGGCCGCGCCCGGCCTGCGCAACGGCGCTGCGCCTGATGGCCTGTTGACCGACCACCGCCTGCCCGACGGCGACGGGCTGCAGGCCATCGCGCTCTGGCGGGCCACGCTGGGCCCGCTGGTGGTGCTGGTGGTCACCGGCGACACCGGGCCGGCCGAGCAGGCCGCCTATGCCCGCCTGGGGGTGCCGTTGCTGCACAAGCCAGTCGGGCCTGAGAACCTGTTGCAGCAATTGCTGCTGAGCCTGCCGCGCACCTGAGGCCGAACCGAAGACCGGTCAGCGCCGGCGCCCGCGGCCACGCGCCTTGGGTGGCGGTGCGGCCATCGCGTCCTGCAGGGCCTGCATCAGCAGCATCTCCTCGAACGGGTCGATGGCGTCGTCCGGGTCGTCCACCTGCAGCATCCGCAAAAAGCCCAGCCGGGTGTGCCGGTCGCGCAGCGCCTCGCCGTCTTCGCTGATCGCGGCAATCGCCTGGCGCATCTGGCGCAGGTCGTCGTCCAGCGCGTGGGTCAACAGCTTGGCCGGCCAGACCAGCAGGCCGGGGGCGTCGCCACGCTGCCCGGCCACCTGCAGTTGCAGCCCTGCCAGCTCGGTCTCCAGTGCGGCCTGCTGGTCCTTCAGCACCAGCACATAGTGGCGCAGCCGGGCGTCCGGCACCGTGGCCAGGTGGTCGGCGCTGATCTGCTCGATGTCGAGTTGCACCGCCAGCAGGGCCAGCAGGTCGTTGCGGCCATAGGCCTCGTTGACCCTGGCCATCAGCGCGGTCTTGCGGGTGCGTTCGGTGGCGTCTGGCTCGCGGTCGGGGTGCAGGCTGCTGGCCAGCCGGCGGTAGACCTCGCGCACCGACTGGCTGGCTTCCTGCAGTGCCTTGGCGTCGCGGGCGCGGGCCTGGTCGGCGCGGCTGGGGCGCCGGCCCGGTGCGGGTTGGCCATGGCCGTCCAAGGTGTCGTCGTCGCTGTCCTTGCCTTCCTGCAAGCGCTGCGCGGCGCGCTGCAGCAGTTCTTCCACCGACGCTGCCTCGCCCTCGAACAGCCGCTCGTCGCCGATGGCCTGGCCCAGCACGGCGGCGGCCAGATCGGCCTGTTCACGCTGGTCTTCGCGGTGGCTCTTCGGGCTGTGGCGGTCGTGCGCGGCTTCGACATCGGCGTCGGGGCCGGCCTGCAACATCGTCGCGGCCAGCATGCGCAGCATGGCCACCAGCTTGGCCCGCAGCTTCTTGGGCAGCCGCTCGCCCTGCGGCGGCTGGGCCAGGTAGCTGTCGATCCACAGCACCATGTCGCGCTGCAAGCCGGCCAGGCGCTGCTGCAGCGGTGTCAGCTCGACGGCGGCGCGCTGCCGGCAGGCGTCGCCGGCCGCCTGCCACTGGCCCAGGTGGGCACGCAGCAGGCCGATGCGCTCGACCATGCGGTTGAACTCTTTCTGCGGCTTGCTGAGCCGGGTGGCCGGGCCGGCAATGCGCACCAGCGCCTCGGCCGGCTGGCCAGCGGCCCCCGGTTCAGCGCCAAACAGGTCGGGTTGGTGGTCGTCTTGGTCGGGCATCCAGAGATTGTCACGCAGGGCCGCCGCGCCCCTCTGCTTCTGCCTGCCCGAAGGTGCGCTTCCTGAAATCGGAATGGCGGCCGGGCCGGTCTGGCGGCACAGTACGCACTCCACGCCCACGCCCACGCCCACGCCCTCGCCCACGCCCACGCCCACGCCCACGCCCACGCCCACGCCCACGCCCACGCCCACGCCCACGCCCGCGACAGAGACACGCCGACCATGCCCCACACCAGCCCGCCTGACCGCCAGTACACCGACATCCGCGACGCGGTGCGCGCCCTGTGCGCCGAGTTTCCCGATGCCTACCACCGCGAGGTGGACAGCCGCCGCGCCTACCCCGAGGCCTTTGTCGACGCGCTGACCAAGGCCGGCTGGATGGCCGCGCTGATCCCGCAGGAATACGGCGGTTCAGGGCTTGGCCTGGCCGAGGCCAGCGTGATCATGGAAGAGATCAACCGCTGCGGCGGCAATTCCGGCGCCTGCCACGGCCAGATGTACAACATGGGCACGCTGCTGCGCCATGGCTCCAAGGCCCAGAAGGACCACTACCTGCCGCAGATCGCCAGTGGCGCGCTGCGGCTGCAGAGCATGGCTGTCACCGAGCCGACCACCGGCACCGACACCACCAGGATCAAGACCACCGCCGTCAAGCGTGGCGACCGTTATGTGGTGAATGGCCAGAAGGTGTGGATCTCGCGCATCCAGCACAGTGACCTGATGATCCTGCTGGCACGCACCACGCCGATTGCGGAGGTGAAGAAGAAGACCGAGGGCATGTCGATCTTCATCGTCGACCTGCGCGACAGCATCGGCAAGGGCCTGGACGTGCGGCCGATCCCCAACATGGTGAACCACGAGACCAACGAGCTGTTCTTCGAGAACCTCGAGATCCCGGCCGAAAACCTGATCGGCGAGGAAGGCCAGGGCTTCAAGTACATCCTCGACGGGCTGAACGCCGAGCGCACGCTGATCGCGGCCGAGTGCATCGGCGACGGCTACTGGTTCATCGACCGGGTCAGCAAGTACGTCGGCGAGCGGGTGGTGTTCGGCCGGCCCATCGGCCAGAACCAGGGCGTGCAATTTCCCATTGCGGAGGCCTACATCGAGGTGGAAGCCGCCAACCTGATGCGCTGGAAGGCGTGTGACTTGTTCGACGCCCACCAGCCCTGCGGCGCCGAGGCCAACATGGCCAAGTACCTGGCGGCCAAGGCCAGCTGGGAGGCGGCCAACGCGGCCATCCAGTTCCACGGCGGCTTCGGCTTCGCCTGTGAATACGACGTCGAGCGCAAGTTCCGCGAGACCCGGCTGTACCAGGTGGCGCCGATTTCGACCAACCTGATCCTGAGCTATGTCGCCGAGCATGTCCTCGGGCTGCCGAGGAGTTTCTGAGATGACGCCCCCACGCGCACTGCGTTCGCTGACGCCCAAGGGGGCGCATCCCGCCCCCGGGGCGGCCCGGCGGGAGCCATGATGTTGCCGCTCGAAGGCATCACCGTCGTCACGCTGGAACACGCGATCGCCGCGCCGTTCTGCACCCGGCAGCTGGCCGACCAGGGCGCGCGGGTGATCAAGGTGGAGCGCCCCGGCGTGGGCGACTTTGCCCGTGCCTACGACACCCGCGTCAACGGCCTGGCCAGCCACTTCGTGTGGACCAACCGCAGCAAGGAAAGCCTGAGCCTGGACCTGAAGGCGCCGGCTGCGGCCGAGATCCTGGCCAGGCTGCTGGCCGATGCCGATGTGCTGGTGCAGAACCTGGCGCCGGGCGCGGCGGCGCGCATGGGCCTGTCGTACGAGGTGTTGAGCGCGCGGCACCCTGGCCTGATCGTCTGCGACATCTCCGGCTACGGTGAAGATGGGCCGTACCGCGACAAGAAGGCCTACGACCTGCTGATCCAGAGCGAATCGGGCTTCGTGTCCATCACCGGCACGCCCGACGAACCCAGCAAGGCCGGCTGCAGCATCGCCGACATCGCGGCGGGCATGTACGCCTACAGCAACATCCTCACCGCCCTGATCCAGCGCGGCAAGACCGGGCGCGGTCGCCACATCGACGTGAGCATGCTCGAGGCGATGACCGAGTGGATGACCTACCCGCTGTATTACGCGTACAACGGCGCCAGCCCGCCGCCGCGCGCCGGCGCGGCCCACGCCACCATCTACCCCTACGGCCCGTTTGCCACCGGTGACCGCAAGACGGTGATGCTGGGCCTGCAGAACGAGCGTGAATGGGCCCTGTTTTGCCAGCAGGTGCTTGAGCAGCCGGCGCTGGTGGCCGATGCACGCTTCGACACCAATGCCAAGCGCAGCGCCGCACGCGATGCGCTGCGCGGGCTGATCGAAGCGGCGTTCGCCAGCCTGGATGCCGCCCAGGTGGCGGCCCGGCTCGACGAAGCCGGCATCGCCAACGCCCAGGTCAACAGCATGGCCGACGTGTGGGCGCACCCGCAGTTGCGCGCGCGCGGCCGCTGGACCACGGTGGCCACGCCCGCCGGCCCGGTGCCGGCGCTGCTGCCACCGGGCTGCACCGAGGCCCGCATGGGCGCCGTGCCCGCGCTGGGCCAGCACAGCCACAGCGTGCTGGCCGGCCTGGGCTACACCGCAGAGCAGATCGACGCACTGGCGCAGCAAGGCGCCATCTGACGAGGAGACACCGCATGACCACTGCCCAGGACCCCACCGCCGCGCTGGCAGAATTTGCCGCCGGCCTGCGCTTCGAGCACATCCCGGCGCCGGTGCTGCGCCGCGCCGAAGACCTGTTCCTCGACTGGTTCGCCTCGGCGCTGGCCGGCAAGGGCGCGCGGCCGGTGGAATCGATCGTGCGCTTCATGCGCAGCCAGGGGCCGGTCAGCGGGCCGGCGCAGATCCTGACCGACCGCAGCAGCAGCAGCCCGCTGGTGGCGGCAGTGGTCAATGCCGCAGCGTCGCACTTCGCCGAGCAGGACGACGTGCACAACGGCAGCGTGTTCCACCCGGCGGCGGTGGTGTTTCCGCCGGCGCTGGCCGTGGCCCAGGCCATCGGCGCCAGCGGGGCCGACCTGCTCACCGCCAGCGTGGTCGGCTACGAGGTGGGCATCCGGATCGGTGAATTCCTCGGCCGCTCGCACTACCGCATCTTCCACACCACCGGCACGGCCGGCACGGTGGCCGCGGCTGCAGCGGTGGGCTGGCTGCTGAAGCTGGACGCCACGCAGATGCGCCATGCCTTCGGCTCGGCCGGCACGCAAGCCGCGGGGCTGTGGGAGTTCCTGCGCACCGCCGCCGACAGCAAGCAGCTGCACACCGCGCACGCCGCCGGCGCCGGGCTCACCGCCGCCTACCTCGCGGCCGATGGCTTCACCGGCGCGCAGGCCATCTTCAATGGCAAGCAGGGCATGGCAGCGGGCATGAGCAGCGACAGCAACCCCGCCCGCCTGGCCGATCGCCTCGGCACGCGCTGGGCACTGGCCGAAACCTCGTTCAAGTTCCACGCCAGTTGCCGCCACACCCACCCCGCTGCCGACGCACTGCAGGCGCTGATGCGCGAGCACCGCCTTGCCGCCGACCAGGTGGCCCGGGTGGTCACCCTGGTGCACCAGGGCGCCATCGACGTGCTGGGCCCCGTGGTCGACCCGCAGACGGTGCACCAGGCCAAGTTCTCGATGGGCACGGTGCTGGGCCTGGTGGCGGTGCGGGGCTTTGCCGGCCTGACCGAGTTCGACGCCGACTACCAGGCCGCGCCGGTGGTGGCCTTCCGCGACAAGGTGAGCATGGTGCTGGACGCCGAGGTCGACAGCGCCTACCCGGCGCGCTGGATCGGCAAGGTGCAGGTCACCACCACCGACGGCCGCCAGCTGGTCGCGCGGGTGGACGAACCCAAGGGCGACCCCGGCAATACCCTGAGCCGGCCCGAGCTGGAAGACAAGGCCCAGCGCCTGGCGGCCTACCGCAGCGGCGCCAGCGCGGCCGAGATGCAGACGTTGATCGCGCAGGTGTGGGGCCTGGCGCAGGCGGCCGCTGTGCCGCGCTTTCTGGCATGAATCGCCTGATGCCGGTCGACGCGGGCGAGCCGAGCGCCGGGCCGCCAGCAGACAGAGGCCGATGGCCTTCGGCAGGCACAGACAGTCCGTCGGGACTGTTTGTGTCTGGCCTCAGCTCACCAAGCCGGCCCGCCATCCCTGCGGGGGATCGGCCGACGTACCCGTCGCACGAGGAGCAGACAAGGTCGCAGCGCGCGCTGCTGTTCGTGCCCGGCCACCGCGCCGACCGTTTCGACAAGGCGCTGGCTGCCGGCGCCAGCGCGGTGATCATCGACCTGGAAGACGCGGTGGCGCCGCCCGACAAGCACAGCGCGCGCGCCGCGCTGGCAGCCTGGCTGCAGCCGCACCACACGGTGATCGTGCGCATCAACAGCGCCGACACGCCCTGGTTCGCCGACGACCTGGCGCTGTGCGGCGCGCCCGGCGTGGTGGCGGTGATGGTGCCCAAGGCCGAGCGTGCCGACACCCTGGCGCAGGTGGCGGCGGCCGGTGCGCGCGGCCTGCTGCCGCTGGTCGAAAGCGCCGCCGGCCTGGCCAACCTGGACGCCATCGCCCGCGCGCCCGGCGTGTGGCGCCTGGCCTTCGGCTCGATCGACCTGCAGGTCGACCTGGGCCTGCGCGACGCCACCGAGGACGAACTGCTGCCGTTCCGCCTGCAGCTGGTGCTGGCCTCGCGCCTGGCGGGCATCGGTGCGCCGGTGGATGGCGTCAGCACCGCCATCGACGACGCTGAGCGCCTGCAGCAGGACGTGGCCCGCGCGCGCCGGCTGGGCTTTGGCGGCAAGCTGTGCATCCACCCGAAGCAGGTGCCGCTGGTGCTGGCCGGCATGGCGCCGTCGGCCGCCGAGCTGGATTGGGCGCAGCGGGTGATCGCCGCCGCTGCAGCCGCCGGCGGCGCGGCGGTGGCGGTGGACGGCAAGATGGTGGACAAGCCGGTGCTGCTGCGGGCCGAGGCCATCCTGCGCGAGGCGCGCTGAGCGCCCGAGCGACAGAGCACCCTGAGCGCCTGAGCGCCTGAGCG
>JBBRVT010000064.1:0-13515 GCA_038246615.1 Burkholderiales bacterium | reverse complement strand
GCAGCGGCAGGTCTGGGGGCGCTCTCAGCGCACGGGGCGCTGGTTGCCGGGCGATGCCACCGCATCCGCAGCCGTGCCGTCCATGCGAACCTCGGCGCTTTCACCCAGATGGGTCGGCGGCTCGCCGGTCACCGCCGCCTTGGCCATCGCATAGAGCTGTGTGATCTTGCTTTCCTTCACATCCCAATAGTGCGCATGGGAAATCGTCACTTCCACCAGTGCCAGGTCGGGGTCATCGACGCCGCCTGGAAACCAGGCCTGCGCCATCTTGGACCAGAGCTCCTGCTTCTTGGCAGGGTTGTCCGCGACGCGCGCAGAGCCCGACACCGAGACATAGCGGTCATTGGACGGATCGGCATAACTCAGGTTGACAATGGCCTCGCTGGCCAGATCAGCCACCGGGTCGCCTTTATGCGACATGAAGAACCACAGCGCTGGATCCTTCTCCATGTCGGTGTCCATCTGGCGATTCTGCGTTGTCATCGGGCGCGAATGGAGATGCCCGTTGCCGTGCCGGGTGACGAACATCGCAAACTTGATGTCATGGATCAATTCCCACAATTGGCTGCGGTTGTCGGTGCGGTCGTTCATGGTGGGCTTTCGCGTGGTGAGGCGGATGCGGGTGTTGCAGCAACGGTTGCAGCAATAGTTGCTGCGGCGGTGGTCATCGGGTGATGTGCACGACCAGCTGTGGCAAGCGGCGTGCCGGCCTCGCCGCGTGCTGCCGCGCGAAGGCGGTGATCCAAGCGGCGCGGCGCGGTTTTCGCCAGGCTGCCCATCACCGCACCCATCACCGCCCCCACAGTCCCCACAGTCCCCATAGCGCCCCACAGCGCCATGGCTACCCAGCTGGCGTGCTGCCTGGCGGCCGGGCCAGACGGTCGCCCACCAACTGCAGCACCTTCGGGTTCCAGCCCATGCCCAGGTGGCTGCCCTGTACCTCCACATCCTGCACCTGCGCCGTGGTGCGGTCGTGGCGGCAGGCCTGCCAGGCCACCACGCCGTCGCTGCGGCTGTAGATCGAGGTGGTGGGCACGGGTGGCGCGGTGGCCAGGCGGCGGCGCATGGCGGGGCTCAGTCGGGCGGCTTCACCGCTGAGCAGCCGGTATACCCAGCCTGCATGGGTCTGCGCGGGCGTGCCGTTGAATGGAGTGCCGATGGTGATCACCTGGCGCACCGGCAGCCGGCCCAGCTTGGCCAGCTCGCGTGCGTAGATGCCGCCCAGGCTCCAGCCGATCAGCGTGGGCGCCTGGTCCACGCCGTCCAGCAGCGCGCGCACATCGTCGGCCAAGGTGTGCAGCCAGTTGTCGATGTCACCGCTGGGGCCGGTGTTCCAGCCGCGACCCCAGTCCATGGCCGCGTAACCCAGCTGCCTGCAGTGCGCGCGCAGCGGCGCCACCGCTTGGCCGTTGCTGGCCAGGCCGGGGAAGATGATCACCGGGTGGCCGTCACCGGGTGGCCCGGGCGGCGCGGGCAGCACCCGGTTGGACAGGAATTCAGCGGCGGCGCGCCAGGGTTCGGTACCCAGCAGTGCCAGCGGCGGGCGGGTCGCCCGAGGGCGCCGGGAGGGGGGGAGGGATGTGGATTCGAAAGCCATGCCCGGATGCTGGCCGTGCTGCTGTGCGGATGCCAGCAGCCAGCGGCGCATGCCCGCGTAGGACAAGCCCGGCGCTCGTGTCGGTGCGAAGCACAGCGATGTCGTTGCTGACGCGGACCCTGGCCACGGCCGGAAGCGCGATCGGCCTGTGCTGCATGTCTGACGACAGACAGCGACATCGCGCCCGGCACGTCGGGTAGCCGCTTGGGCGGCTGCTCGATGCTGTCGTGCAGTGTGGCGGTCAGGTTCAGGTGGTCTTGCAACATGCGCAGGGTCTTCTGCGCAAAGGCCCTGCGCTCCACGCCCGCGCCGGAGCGCGGCTGCTTCGGCGCGCCAAGGGTGCGTTCTGGCAGTCCGGCTCTGCGCCGGGAACGTCGGTTGCCACCAGCAGCGCTGTCGGCAGCCTGCCGCCGGCCGAACCCCGGAGAGCACCACCATGGCCCAGACTTTCGGCATCGAGGCAGCACATGCTGTCCCACAGCCCGCAGTGGCTGCTGCCCAGCCGCCCGCGCGCTACCTGGTGCTGATCGACAGCGCGTCGCACGGCACCCGGCAGGCGCGTCTGTTCCTGGCCACGCGCGAGCAAGTGGCCGAGTTCGACGCCGCCGGGCCTGAGGTGCAGTCCCTGACAAGCAGCCTGCTGGCCGGCTGCGGCGCCGATGCGGCCGAGTGGGACACCGCGCTGGCTGGCCACAGCCGCGTCGAGCGGCAAGCGGCTCAGGTATTCACGCTCGGTATCTGAATGGTCGTCGGGCCCTGGGTCGGGCCCGCTGCTGCACGGTCGGGCGCCGCGCTTGCCTGGTCGGACAAACCAAACGCCCGCCCTGAGGACTCCGCCATGGCCAGCATCAAGAAACGCGTGCCTTCCACCCCCAACCCCGCAACCGCACCCGCCTCCGGGCCGGGCAATCCCGACCCGCTGGCGGTCAATCTGCCGGCAGCCCAGGTGCGCACCAGCCACCAACCCGGCCCGAGGCCGCCGGACCTGCGTCTGCCGCATGAACACGACCAGTCGGCAGTGGACACCACGTCCGACGCCATCGACCCGATGATGGCGCAAGCCGCACGCGACCTCGCGGCCGGCCAGGTGGACACCGACCTGCACAACCAGCCCGGGCTGGACGCCGAGCGCCAGCGCGAGCTGCTCAAGCGTGCGCGCTGAGCATGGGCTCGCTCGCAACCACCGCCAAGGTCTGCGCCAGCCATCCGGTGCACGGCAGACGCTGCGCACTGCGTTTCTGCAACGCGGCGGCTCACGCCGGGTGCGCCAGTGTCGGGCGGCCCGGACGGCATGCGCTCCTGGCCGACCGTGCAAGCCGTCGCCAGGCTGCCCAGTGGCGGCGCGTGTCGAACGGCACGCCAACAGGCTCTTCGCACACGGAGCGCACCGCGCGTGCTGCCGAGCGGACTGAATGGCCGCTGCGCCCGTGCTGGCGGCTGCGGTGGTGCGGCTGACTGCAGTGACGAAGCCAACGCCGGCGGCCAGCCAGTCCCCCCCGCCGGCGTCGGCGCTGGCCGTTGGTCATGCATACTTTTCTGCCCGCCGGCACGCGCCGGCGCCTGCCCGCCTGTCCACCGTCGTCATGCCCACCACCATCCGAGCCCGCCTGCTGTTGCTGATGATGACCGTGCTGCTGCCGGCCATCGCTGCGGCGCTGTTCGTGGTGGCGCGCACCTACGAGGGCGAGCGCGACGCGGTGCAGCGCGGCCTGCGCGACAGCGCGCTGGCGGTCGCGCAGGTGATCGACCGTGAACTGGCGCACCGCACCGACATTGCCCAGGCGATGGCCTCGTCGCGCCCGCTTGCCGAAGAACCCGGCTTCGAGCCCGACATGCTGTTCCTGCATGCCTGGGCCAGCCGCATCGCTGGCGACCTGGGCGGCTGGATCGAGCTGCACTCGGCCACCGACTTGCTGCTCGACACCCGCCAGCCGGCCGGCAGCCCGCCTCGCCCGCATGCGGACGGCGCATTCCAGCTGTCCAAGGTGCCGGCGGTGCTGCCGCTGTCCGATGGCGCCGATGGCGCGCTGCGCCCGCCCCGGGTGGTGCAGCCGCTGCAGCGGGCCAGCGGTGAGCTGCTCAATCTGACGATCATGGTGCCGGCCAGCGTGCTGCAGCGGGTGATCGACCACCAGCGCCTGCCTGCCGGCTGGGTGGGGGCGATCGCCGACAGCAGCCAGCGCGTGATCGCGCGCCACCCGGGAGGCGCGGACTACATCGGCCGCACCGTGACGGCCGACGTGCGCGAGCTGCTGGCGCGTGCGCCCCTGGGCAGCTTCAACTCCGTCACCCTCGACGGCGTGGCCGCTGAGGGCTACTACAGCACGACGCCGCAGGGCTGGGCCTACATCACCGCCGCGCCGCGCGGCGCGCTGGTGGGCGGCGTGCCCGCTGGGGTAGCCCGAATGGTGGCGGGCGCGTTGCTGCTGCTGGCCGCAGCCATGGCAGCCGCGCTGTGGGTGGGGCGCGGCATCGCTGCGGCGGCCGAATCGCTGAAGGAGGCCGCGCTGGCGCTGCAGGCCGGTGCGCCGGTGCTGCCGCAACAGCGCACCGGCATCGATGAATTCGACGCGGTGCGCGACACGCTAGGTGGCGCAGCGCATGCGCTGGCCAGTGCGCGCGACGACATGGAGCGCCAGGTGGCCGAGGCGGTGCACCGCACCCGGCTGGCCGAGCAGCGTGCTTCACAGGGGCAGCGCATTGCCGCATTGGGCCGGCTCACCGGCGGCGTGGCACACGACTTCAACAACCTGTTGGGCGTGATCAGCAACAGCGCCCACCTGGTCGAGCGCCACGCGGCGCAGAACCCGGCGCTGCAGATGCCGGTGGCCGTGACGCTGCGCGCGGTGGAGATGGGCAGCAACCTGTCGCAGCAGCTGCTGCGCTTCGGCGGGCGCCAGCCAGTGAGCCCGCGCCCGGTCGATTTGGCGGATGCCCTGCCGCCGTTGTGCGAACTGCTGCAGATGGTGACGCGCAAGGGCATCCCGGTCAGCGTCGATGTGCAGCCCGGCACCGCCCGGGTGACGATCGATGCCAGCGAGCTGGAACTGGCGCTGATCAACCTGGCGCTGAATGCGCGCGACGCCATGCCGGACGGTGGCCGGCTGCAGGTGCAGGCCCGCAATGCGACGCCCGACGAGGCCGAGGGCCTGCCCCCGGGGCGGTATGTGCTGGTGGCCGTGACCGACACCGGCGTGGGCCTGGACGAGGAGATGGTGCGCCATGTCTTCGAGCCCTTCTTCACCACCAAGGCGTTCGGCCAGGGCACCGGCCTGGGCCTGAGCCAGGTGCACGGCTTTTGCGCACAGGCCGGCGGCACGGCCCGCATGCGCAGCACGCCCGGGCTGGGCAGCACGGTCACGCTGATCCTGCCGGCCAGCGACCAGGCTGCGGTCGCGCCGGCCGGCAACCCGACGGTGGTCGCCCTTGTCGGCAGCCCGGCTGCGGTCGCGCCGGCCAGCGCCGGCGCGCTGCCCGGCACCCGCGTGCTGCTGGTCGAGGACAGCGATGAACTGGCCGAGGTGACGGCGCTGCTGCTGCAGTCCTACGGCTGCCGCGTGCGCCGCGCGCGCGACGTGGACGACGCGCTGGCGCAGGTGGCCGCCGACGGCGCGTTGCAGCTGGTGCTGACCGATGTGGTCATGCCTGGGCAGCGCAACGGTGTGGACCTGGCGCAGGAGCTGCGCCGCACCCGCCCGCACCTGCCGGTGGTGCTGATCAGCGGCTACAGCACCGCGCTCACCGGTCTGATCGGCTTCCACGTGCTGCGCAAGCCAGTGCCTGCGGACCAGCTGGTGCGCACCCTGGTGGCCGCCTTGCGCGGCGAGGCGCCTGCCGGCGGGGCTGCCAGCACCTGACACGGCCGGTCTGGCCTGGCCGAACGGCCTCGGGCCGACCGCAGCTTCAAGCCTGCATCACGGCGGCGGCAACTCACCGAACGCGCTGTCCGTCGCGGCGTATTCCTTCAGCCGGTTGTACAGGGTCTTCAGGCTCACGCCCAGCGTGGCTGCGGTGCGTTCCTTGTGGTGGTGGAAGTGCAGCAGCGTGGCCAGGATCAGCTCGCGCTCGGCCTGCGCCATCGAGATGCCGATCGGCAGCACCACGGACGGCACTTCCGGCCCGGGCGCCGGCCCCTGCCCCGGCATGCCTGCGGCGGCCGGCGCCGCTGCTGCAGCGGTCGTGGCTGGCGTGGCCGTGGCGGTGGTGGCGGTCTCGCCACTTGGCACAGCGGCCAGCGCCGGCTCGGGCGCGCCGACGCTGCCGTTCAGCTGCTGCAGCCGCGGCAGCCAGCTGGTGTCGATCACCGGCTCGCTGGCCATCACGTAGGCGCGCTGCACCACGTTGCGCAGTTCGCGCACATTGCCCGGCCAGCGGTAGCGCCCCAGATGGTCCAGCGCTGCGGCGCTGAAGCGCTTGGCCGTGCCCTCCTGGGCCACCACCTGCTTGAGAAAATGGTCGGCCAGCAGCGGCACGTCGGACAAGCGCTCACGCAACGGCGGCAGCTCGATGGGAAACACGTTGAGCCGGTACAGCAGGTCTTCGCGCAGCTTGCCGTCGGCCACCGCCTGCATCGGCTCGCGGTTGGTGGCGGCAATCACCCGCACGTCGGTCTCCAGTGTGGTGCTGGAGCCCACCCGCATGAAGCGGCCGGTCTCCAGCACCCGCAACAGCTTGACCTGCAGCTCCAGCGGCATCTCGGTGATTTCATCGAGGAACAGCGTGCCACCGTTGGCCCGCTCGAAGAAGCCCTGGTGCATGCGCTCGGCGCCGGTGAAGCTGCCCTTCTCGTGGCCGAAGATCTCGCTTTCGATCAGGTTGTGCGAGATGGCGCCGCAGTTCACCGCCAGAAACGGCTGCTTGCGGCGCCGGCTCAGGTCGTGCACCGTCTGCGCCACCACTTCCTTGCCCGAGCCGCTCTCGCCGGTGATGAACACCGTGACCGCCGTCACCGCCACCCGCGACACCTGCTCGTAGAGCCGGCGCATCGGCGGCGATTTACCCCACAGGTGGCCGAAGTGGCCGTCCTCGGACACGGTGGCGGCCATGCCGGCGACCTCGGCCTGCAGCGCAGCGGGCTTCATGAAGCGCGACAGCACGCCTTCGAGCTGGCGCAGGTTGATCGGCTTGACCAGGTAGTCGGCCGCGCCCAGGCGCAGCGCCTTGATCGACGTGTCGAGCGAGGCATGGCCGGTGATCAGCACCACCTCGCAGCTGGCGGCGAACTGCGGGTCGGCGAACAGGTCCATGCCGTTGCCGTCGGGCAGCTGCAGGTCGAGCAGCACGATGTCGGGCTGCTGCAGGGCGACCTGCCGGCGCGCGTCGCGCAGCGTGTGTGCCACCGCCACGGTGAAGCGGTCGGCATTGATCATGGCGCGCAAGGTGAGCGCCGCATCGGGGTCGTCCTCGACGAGCAGGACATGGGTCATCCTGGCACCAGCGGGGGTGGGCTTCATGGCTGTGGGGTCCTCTGGAGGCTTGGGGGCAGGCGCAAGGCATCCCCGTCTGCACCAGATTCTGCTGCAAGCGCCGAAACGCGCGCCATCGCACGCCGCACGCGCACCTGCGGGCATCGGCCGCACCAGCGCCGACCCCACCCTCGGCACCCGGGGTAGCCCCCGGCCGTTCGCGCCGCCGTTCACGCCGCATTTCGTGCCGCATTTCGTGCCGCCGATCGATGCCGGACTGCGGAGAGAGCCCGCGCCGCGCGTGCGCCATGACCCCTGCGCCCACTTGCACGGTCGGCCCTTCGCGGCCCTTCGCGGCCTCGATCGCACGGTCGAGCCACTGCCGTCCCGCCACCAATTCACCGCGCAGATTGCGCCAGAAGTCGGGTGCGATCTTTCGCACGGCCAACCACCAGGCCGTCAAGGCCGCATGCAACTGCGATCGGAACCGCAACCGCAACCGCTACCGCGAGCCGGGTCGCGGCTGCTGGCGTGCACCGGGATCGTCTTGAGGCGTGCGGTACACGGTTCGCCCACCTCTGGGCCATGGCATTGATGCATGCGTCGGGAGCTACATCTGTGCCAACGGAATGCCTGCGGCCCGTTCGTCGGCATGCAAGGCCGCGATCAACAGCGTCAGGTCATGATCGATGCGCTCGAGAGTCTTCGCGTCGAGCGTCGCCAGCGCCTCCGGCAAGACGCCGGCAAAAGGACCTGGTGCCTTGCGCAGCACCTGCGCGCCTGCAGGCAAGATGCGCAGCTGCACAGCCCGGCGGTCCGGTGCATTTTTTTCGGCAGCGATCATGTCCGCCTGCACCAGCGCCTTGACGAGATTGCTGGCCGTCGTCTGGTGCACGTCCATGAAGGCAGCCAGACTGGTCACGCCGATGCCCGGATGGGCGCGAATGACACTCAACGCCCAGAGTTGCGCACCGCCGACACCGGCCTTCTTCTCGACCTGCTGGAAGTGCGTCTTGACGGCGTTGAAGACAAGGCGGAACTGCCGCAGCACGCGTGCTTCAGGTGCGATCAGGTCTCGCTCGGCAGCCGGGCTGACGGCCTTTGCAGGGGTGGCGCGTTTCTTGTCGACCATGGCGCAATCACGGGTGCCGGTGCGCAAGGCATCGACCTTCGGCACCAGGCGGCCGTGCGCGGCGGTCTCTCGCCGGTGACTCATGGAAGCTTCAGCAGCACGCGATCGAGCAGCATCTCCATCTCCTGCGGCCCATCCAGGCAAAAACGGGCCCGACAGGCCGGGTCGTCGCGACCGATGCGCAGGGTCAGCCAGTGCGCGGGCGCCGAGACGAACACCGGTTCGTCATTGACGTCGTCGCCGGCGAAGAAGGCTGCGGCCGCGCCCAGGCGCGCCACCAGCGCATGCACGGCCTGCGCCTTGTCGGGCGCATCGGCTGGCACTGCATTCACCACCATCTTGCCGGCGAAGAGGCGCAGGCCGGCGGGCTCGGGCGTCAGCAGCCCGGTGATCAGCTGCTGGGCCTGCGCCCGGTCGCGCGACAGGCGGTAGTGCAGCGCAATCGACAGACCCTTGTCCTCCACCACCACACCTGCCGCCTGCAGCAGGTCAGCCTGCGCACGCAAGGTGGCGCGAAAGCCGTCCAGCTGGCTGGCCAGGGCATCGGCCAGGTTGCCGCCGTCCGCAGGCGCGGCGTCTTCCTCGGCGCCATGGTTGCCGACGATGAACTGCGGCTGGAAGCCCAGGCGCTCGCGCACATCGGCCACCGCGCGGCCGGTGACGATGGCCACCGGCAATCTGCTGGCCAGAGCCTTCAGCCGCGCAGCCAAGGCCACGGAGATGCGGGCGTCGTCCGGCCGCGCGACGATGGGCGCCAAGGTGCCGTCGAAGTCGAAGGCCATCAGTGGCTGCAGCCGCAAGACAGCGGCCAGCGCTGCTTCTCCTGCCGGTGTGAACAGATGCTGCATCGACCTCATCATCCGGTCTGATACCGTTTCACACGGGCCTCGATGCGGGCCCGCAGCCGCCAGCGGCCGGCGTCGGCCAGCATGCGCCCGGCCCAGCGGAAGACGTTGAACTCACGCACCGTGCTGCGCAGGCTGGCCATGCGTTCGCGCTGCTCGGCGGCGGGCATGGTGGCGGCGCGGTGCAGCGCGTCGGCGGTTTCTTCCACGTGGTAGGGGTTCACGATCAAGGCCTCGGCCAGTTCGCGCGCAGCGCCGGCGAAGCGGCTCAGGATCAACACCCCCTGCAGGTCGTCGCGTGCCGCGACGAATTCCTTGCACACCAGGTTCATGCCGTCGTGCAGGCTGGTCACGACACAGATGTCGGCGGCGCGAAACAGCTCCATCACCGCGTCGTGTTCATGGTGCGTGGCCAACAGGTGCACGGGCTGGTAGCCGGGCCGGCCGAAGCGCTGGTTGATGCGCTCGGTGACACGCTGGACGCGGTCCTGGAAGCTGCGGTACTCGTCGAGCGCCGCGCGCGTGGGTGCCGCCACCTGCACGAAGACGAAGCGGCCGATCCATTCGGGCCACTTCTCGAGCAGACGCTCGACAGCGTTCAGCCGCTCGAGAATGCCCTTGGTGTAGTCGAAGCGGTCCACACCCACGGCCAGGCAGACGCCGGCCGGCAGGCCCAGGCGCTGGACCACACGTTGGCGGCACGCGTCGACGCTGGACCAGGCCGCGACCTCGGTCGCACCGGGCCATTCGATCGAGATCGGATAGCTTTCCACCAGCGTCTCCTTTTCGTGAACGGCGATGGTCGAGTGCTCGTGCTCGATGCGCGCCTCCAGGTAGCGGTCGACCGTCTCGATGAAGTTCTTGCAGTGGAAGCGCGTATGGAACCCGAGGATCGTGCTGCCGAGCATGCCCTCCAGGATCTCGCGGCGCCAGGGGCAGATGCCGAAGGACTCCGGGTTCGGCCAGGGGATGTGCCAGAACGTCAGGATCGTGGCCTGCGGCAGCTTCTCGCGCACCATCGCCGGCAGCAGCGCGAAGTGGTAGTCCTGCACCAGCACCACCGGGTCTTCGCTGCGGGCCTCGGCCACCACCGCATCGGCAAAGCGCTGGTTGACCGCCTTGTAGGCCTCCCAGTCCGACTCGCGGAAGACCGGCCGCACATGGGCGACGTGGCACAGCGGCCACATGCCTTCGTTGGCGAAGCCGTAGTAGTAGCCCTGTTCCTCTTCGGCGGTCAGCCAGATGCGGCGCAGCCAGTAATCGTCTTGCCCGGGCGGCACCAGCACGCGGTCGCCGTCGTTCACGACATCGCGGTCGGCGCTGCCGCTGCCGTGGGCAATCCAGGTGCCCGAACAGGCCCGCATCACGGGCTCGACGGCGGTGACCAGGCCGCTGGCCGGCCGCTTGACAACGATGCCCTCGGCGCTGCGTTCGTGGATGTAGGGCTCGCGGTTGGACACCACGATCACCTGGTCGCCGCTGAGCTGGGTGTGCAGCAGCGTGCGCAAGCGCTCGGCCGTCCACTCCGCGTCTGGCCCCTGCGAGCGGCGGAACTCGTCTTCCATGTCGCGCAGGCGGGCGCGCAGGTCGGCAGCAAACGGCGCCAGTTCGGGCGCCGACGACGCGCCCGACAACAAGGGCCTGAGCAGGCCCTCGCCGCGCATCAGCGCGCGCGCGCCGTTGACCCAGCCGCGCCAGCTCAGCTGCGCCACCACCACCGTGATGATGGCGATCACCAGACCCAGCCCGGCAATCAAGCCGATGAGGTAGCGGCGTGTGTCCTGGCTGCGGCGCTCGATGAAGCTCATGTCGTGCAGCAGGACCAGCCGGCCCATCAGCACCGGCGCGGGCAGCGCCTTGGGGGCGGATGCTGCTGCAGCCAGGCCGGGCACGGCGTCGTCCGGGATCACCTCCGGCGCCGGATTGACGAACACCACCGGCTTGGTGCGCGGCTGCCCCATGACGTCGTGAACCCCCACATGCACCGCGCCACTGGCCAGTGCCAGCCCGGGTTCGGCCATGCGCGCCAGTTCGGCGGCTGCGGTGCAGGTCAGGATCGGCGGGAAGCTGTCGGTGCGCTGGAGAAGCTGGCCGTCGATGCTGCACAGACCCACTGCGAACAGCCGTTCATCCTGAACCGTGCGGTCGAACAGCGGCCGCAGCCGCGCCGGATTGGCCGCAGTCATGGCCTCGGCGACGGAGTCCGACAGCGCATTCGCGACCAGCACGCCGCGGCTGTTGATGTCGCGGCTGAACCAGCGCAGCGTCACCTGGTCCATCAGCGGCACCGCCAGATAGGACGCAGCGATCAGCACCGCCACCAGCGGAACCAGGAAGCGCAGCTGAAGGCGGAAGGTTTTCAGAGCCATCGCCACCGTTCGGAGCGGGGCGGCTGTCGCAGGCAAAGCATGGTCACTGCATGATCCTTGTATATTGAGACAAATGTACATGCAAGCCGTCGCTGCCAAGGTGCCATCGGCCCGACAAAGGAAAGGTCACACATGAACGCGTTGCCCGCAGTGCCGCAGCCTGCCGCCCGGCTGGATCCGGCCACAATCAGTCGAGCCTGGAACAAAGAGCGGCGGCCCGTCGCCGAGCACCGCGTGGCGAGACCGGCCGCAGGCCGCAGGGCGCACCGATGAGCGGGCTGCAGGACATCCTGAGCTCTGACCATCTGCAGGGCCTGGGCGGGCTCATCGCTTCGGGCTTGCGCATCGTGGTCATCGTGGTGGTCGCCTGGCTGGCCATCGCGGCAGCGCAGCGCGCCATCCGCAGCCTGCGCATCCGCATTGCCAACCGGCTGGGCGACCGCGAGTCGGTGCAGCGCGCCGAGACCCTGGGGCGGGTGTTCAGGTACCTGGCCGCCGTGGTCATCTCATTGGTGGCCAGCATGCTGGTGCTGAGCGAACTCGGCGTCAGCGTGGCACCGATCCTTGGTGCGGCCGGCGTCGCCGGCCTGGCCGTGGGCTTCGGCGCGCAGAGTCTCGTGAAGGACTACTTCACCGGCTTCTTTCTGCTCGTCGAAGACCAGATCCGCCAGGGTGACGTGGTGAAGCTGGGTGAGCACGCCGGGCTGGTGGAGCAGGTGACGCTGCGCTACGTGCAGTTGCGCGATTACGACGGCCATGTTCACTTCGTGCCCAACGGCAACATCACCAGTGTGGTGAACATGGGCCGCGGCCATGCCCAGGCGGTGGTCGACGTGGGCGTGGCGTACAGCGTCGATGTCGATGCGGCCATGGCCGTGATGCAGCAGGTTGCAGCCGAGATGCGGCGCGACGCGGCACAGGCGCCGCGCATCCTGGACGACCTGGAAATGGCCGGTGTCGAACGCTGGGCCGACTCGGCGGTCATGATCCGGGCGCGCTTCAAGGTGGCGCCACTGCAGCAGTGGAACGTGCGCCGCGAATACCTGCGCCGTTTGAAGAACGCCTTCGACCGTGCCGGCATCGAGATCCCGTTTCCGCAAATCACGCTGCACCGGCCGCCGCGGCGCCAAGCCGCTGAAGCCGACGCCGACGCCGCGCTGGATCAGCTGGCGTGATGCGGGGCATGGCGTCGCCACGTCATGCGAAGCCGGGCTGCCGAGACTCAGGGCGGCGAGTCGCCGACGTCTGGCGCCAGGCTTGGCGGCCAGCCCGACACTTGCGGGCGCTGGCTGTCGATCAAGGGCTGCTGGAGACCGTCGACAGTGGCCAGCACCAGCGGCCAGGGCAGCCGCTCCTGTTCCAGCCGCACCCTGGCGCCCCACACACCCTCGACCAGGCCGTCGAAGGTGCTCCGCTCCGACGCGCACAGCCGGTCGAGTACCGGCCCGACATAGGGTTGCGGCTCTTCGACCCACAGGGCGCGGTGGCTCAGCAGGGTAGGGCGGTCCATCAGGACGGATTCCACTTGTGGCAGGGCCCCGCGCGCGCGGTCCAGGATCGCGAAGCCGTGGGTGTCGATGTCGCCCCAGACCACCACCCGGGCCCTGCGCAGCCAGGGCAGATGCCGCAGCAGGTTGACGGCATGCCCCAGCTTCATCAGCGCCACTGCGCCGGGCAAATCGGGCAGCGCGAGTCCGCTGTCCAGGTTCTCGACGATCAGGGCCAGCCTGGGGGCGATGGGCAGGGCGGCCAGTTCTTCGATCGGTGCCTCGATGTCGCCGAGCCCGCCGATCTGCTGCCGCAGGTCTGCACCCAGCAGCCGCAGCCGCATGCGTGTCGGCGGCCGGACCAGGCCCAGCAGGGCATGCAGATCGCGACCGGCTGGTTCGGACGGTGGCTGCGGCGCCCACTTCGACAACCGGGCCAGCGCCAGATCGGTGATCAGGCCGCGGCGCTGCTCGACCCACTTCGTGTGCAGCCCGACGACGGGCAACTGCCGCAGCTGCAGGCTGGGTGTGTCGTGGCCGGCAGGGTGGTCATCGACCCAGCGCATCAGCGCGAGCAACCGTTCGAAGTCGGCATCGGCAGCGTCGGCCAGCGCATCGAACAGCCGCTGCGGGGCGGCCTGACCGGTCAGCCAGACGCAGGCGCCGCAGAGCCGGCGGTG
>JBBRVT010000063.1:0-13588 GCA_038246615.1 Burkholderiales bacterium | reverse complement strand
CGCGCTGAGCGTGCTGGTGGCGGCAGGCAGGGCGGTGGTGGTCACCGTCTGTCCCACTGCCAGGCGGCTGACGTTGACCGCATAGCTGCCAGCCACCGCATTGCTGCCGGTGGAGACCTTCACCGCGCTGGTGTCGGCCGATGTGGCGGTGGTGCCGCTCCACAGCGTCGGGGTGGTCAGCGCGTTGGCCTTGTCGCGGAGTGCGGCGAAGTTGCTCTGCAGCCGCGCCACGTTCGACAGCTTGGTGTTCAGCGTGGTGCCGGCACCTTGCAGCAGCGTGAGCGGACGCTGCTCGACCGCCATCAGCCGGTCGAGGATGTTGGCGACATCGAGCCCGCTGCCAAGCCCGGTGGAAGTGATGCTGCCGATACCGGAGACGGATGTGGCCATGGGGGAGGTGCTCCTTCGCAAGCGTTATTTCGGCCTGCTGCGGTGGGACTTGAGCCGCGCGCCGCACCGGCTGCAACTGCACCGATCACGCCTGCACCAAGTGCAACGGCCCGGGATCGCCGGGCCGTTGCAGGGTTGGCGGCAGGTTGGCCGCCGCTGCGCCGATCAGTTCTGCAGCAGCCGCAGCACCTGCTGCGGCAGCTGGTTGGCCTGCGCCACCATCGCGTTGCCGGCCTGCTGCAGGATCTGCGCGCGGCTCATGTTGGCGGTTTCCGCAGCGAAGTCGGCGTCCATGATGCGGGCCTTGGCCGCGCTCTGGTTCTCCACCGACACCTGCAGGTTGGCGATCACCGATTCGAAACGCGACTGCGCCGCGCCCAGCGTGGCGCGCTCGGCGTTCACCGTGTTCAGCGCGAAGTCGATGTTGTCGATCACCGCGTGGATGGCCGTCACGTCGGCGGTGTTGTCGACGACCGCCCGGCCGGCGCCGGTGTTGTCGGTGCCCGCCACGACGGTGATGGTGGCATCGGCTGTCAGGTCGATGGTGGTGATGTCGATGGTGTCGTTGGCCGTCGTGTTGGCACCCACCTGGAACTGCATGCTGCCGGCCTCGGTGCCCAGCACATGCTTGCCGTTGAAGGTGGTGGCACCCAGCACGCGCTGCACTTCCTTGGCCAGTTCGCCGAACTCCTTGTCCAACGAATCCTTGTCGCTCGCGGAATTGGTGGCGTTGGCCGACTGCACCGCCAGCTCACGCATGCGCTGCAGCGCGTCGGCCACCTTGCCCAGCGAGCCTTCACTGGTCTGCGCCATCGAGATGCCGTCGTTGGCGTTGCGCACCGCCGCATTCATGCCCCGCACCTGGGCATTCATGCGCTCGGCGATGGCCAGGCCGGCGGCATCGTCCTTGGCCGAGTTGACGCGCAGGCCAGACGAGAGCCGTTGCATCGATGTCGCCAGGGATCCCTGCGACGTGTTCAGGCTGCGCTGTGCGTTCAGCGAAGCGATGTTCGTGTTGATCGTCTGGGGCATGTGGGCCACTCCTCAAGATTCGGACGACACCCCGGCGTTGGGGGCCGGTGATCAAAAGCGGTCTGCAGCCGTTGGCGGCGACCTGCCGCTCTCGAACCCGGCACAGCGCGCGTCAGGAACCTCGACGCGTTGCTTTCCGGATCAGGCTTGTGCGGCAGCTCAAGCAGTGGGGTTCATTGTGGAAAGCAGGCCGCGATCTGAACGCCTGAAATGAGGACCGAAGCAAGCCCAGTTCGCATCCGCACCGCACAACGCAAGAGGGCCCCGCCAGCAGCAGCTGGCGGGGCCCTCGCAGGCGGGCGGGCAAGCGATGCGGTCAGCGCAGCAGCTGCAGCACCTGCTGGGGCAGCTGGTTGGCCTGGGCCACCATCGCATTGCCGGCCTGTTGCAGGATGCTTGCCCGGCTCAGGCTGGCGGTCTCGGCGGCGAAGTCGGTGTCGACGATGCGGCTCTTGGCGGCGCTCTGGTTCTCGATCGCGATCTGCAGGTTGGAGATCACCGCATCGAAGCGCGACTGCGACGCACCCAGCGTGGCGCGCTCGCTGTTGACGGTGTCGAGCGCGGTGTCGATGTTGTCGATCACGGTCCGGATGTCGCTGGCGGTGGCGTCCTTGTCGATCTTCACCCGCGTGCCGCCGGTGTTGTCGTTGCCGGCCACGGCGGTGATGTCGGTGTCGGTGGTCATGTTGGTGGTGGTGATGCTCACCGTGTCGTTGCTGGTGGTGTTGGCGCCGATCTGGAACACCTGCGCGCCGGCGTCGCCTCCCAGGATGGCCAGGCCGTTGAAGGTGGTGCCGCCCAGCACCCGCTGGATCTCCTTGGCCAGCTCGCCGAATTCCTTGTCCAGCGAATCCTTGTCGCTGTCGGCGTTGGAGGCGTTGGCCGCCTGCACCGCCAGTTCGCGCATGCGCTGGAAGGCATCGGACACCTTGCCCAGCGCACCTTCGGCGGTCTGCGCCAGCGAGATGCCGTCGTTGGCGTTGCGCGCCGCCACGTTCATGCCGCGTATCTGCGCCGTCATGCGTTCGGCGATCGCCATGCCGGCGGCGTCGTCCTTGGCCGAATTGACCCGCAGGCCCGACGACAGGCGCTGCATCGAGCTGGCCAGGGCCGACTGCGATCCAGCCAGGTTGCGTTGCGCATTCAGCGCGATGATGTTGGTATTGATGGTCTGCGGCACGAACTTGTCCTTCGCTCGGATGGACCCCGGCAGGGATGTCCTGCGGCGGGTCGGCAGAGTTGGTCGACTGCTTCAGGTCTTATCGGTCGATCAGCGGCGGCCTTGATGGTGCGCACTGCCGCCGCGTGAAAAAAACAACGCGCCGTCCTGGGCGGGATCGGCGCGTCGTCAGCCTGTGGGGAAGGCGGGTGGTGCGCGAACTTGGATGCCACCACCTTGGCGCTGGCTCAGCGCAGCCGCCAGGAGGTCATCGAAGCAAGGTCAGGACCTGCTGCGGCAGCTGGTTTGCCTGCGCAACCATCGCGTTGCCAGCCTGCTGCAGGATCTGCGCGCGGCTCAGGTTCGCGGTCTCCGCTGCGAAGTCGGTGTCCATGATGCGGCTCTTGGCGGCGGCCTGGTTTTCCACCGAGATCTGCAGGTTGGTGATCACCGAATCGAAGCGCGACTGCGATGCGCCCATGATGGCCCGCTGGCCGTTCACCGTGTCGAGTGCGATGTCGATGTTGTCGATCACGCCCTGGATGGTGGTGGCGTCGGCGGTGTTGTCGATCACTGCACGGCCGGCACCGGTGTTGTCGGTGCCCGCCACCACGGTGACGGTGGCATCGGCCGTCAGGTCGGTGGTGGTGATGTCGATGGTGTCGTTGCTGGTGGTGTTGGCGCCCACCTGGAAGGTGAATGCACCGGCGCCGGTGCCCAGGATGTTGATGCCGTTGAACGCGGTACCGCCGACCACGCGCTGGATTTCCTTGGCCAGTTCGCCGAACTCCTTGTCCAGCGAGTCCTTGTCGCTGTTGGAGTTGGTGGCGTTGGCGGCCTGCACCGACAGTTCACGCATGCGCTGCAGCGAGTCGGCCACCTTGCCCATCGCGCCTTCTGCCGTCTGCGACATCGAGATGCCGTCGTTGGCGTTGCGGATGGCCACGTTCATGCCGCGTACCTGGCTTGTCATGCGCTCGGCGATCGCCAGGCCGGCAGCGTCGTCCTTGGCCGAGTTGACGCGCAGGCCGGACGACAGGCGCTGCATGGAGACGGCCAACGATGACTGCGACATCGACAGGTTCCTCTGTGCGTTGATCGAGTTCAGGTTGGTATTGAGAGTTTGGGGCACGGTAAATTCCTTTCAGCTTGGATGAATCCCGGCGGGAGCGCCGGCGTTACTCGGGTGGTGGCGTGAGATCAGCGTCACCACCGTTGCACGCCGGACAGTTGCCCTTGCAATCTGTCCAGCACGCCCGCGCTAGTCGCCTATGTTCTCGGGACACCTTCAGTGGCCTGTCGTCCATCGGCCGGCTAACCGGACCGCGGTGGTCTTGTTCGACCGCCCGTTGGTTTGGGTATCGGCGATTCCGTTTTTCAACTTGAGGGTTTCATGCAAAACAATTTGGAAAGCTGTCAAGACGCTTGCCGACCGGATGTGTGGGTTTCGTCACGCCAATGGGCTCATTGAAGGGCTCAAGTGACCGCTTCGGATGCCGCCTGGGGGGTGTGGCGGGTCTCGAACGCGTTCAATTTGCCGGCCATCGCCGAGAATTTCAGCGTCTGGTCGCTGTGCCTGGCCGCGCCTGCAGGCACCTGCCCGATCGCGACCGCCAATGGAACAGGGGGCCCGCAGGCCCCCTGTGTCCACCCCAGCGGCTGCGGCGCGCTCAGTCCGGATCGACCACCTGGCCTTCGGCTTCGGCCCAGCCCATGCGGTCGAGCGCGCGCAGGCAGGGCAGCACGGCCTCGGGGTTGTCGAAGCGCTCGATCACCCGCTGCGCGCTGATGGGCACGGCCTCGCACGGGATGCTGCCGACATCGGCATCGTCGGTGAGGAAGCCCAGCAACTCGGCCACGGTGGCATGGTTCAGGCGGCTGCCGTCCACCTCGACCGTGTCGCCATTGCGCTGGCGCAGGTGCGCGCGGATGCCATCGTGGTGGCGCTGCTTCATCGCGATGAAGCGGCCGAAGCGTTCGGGCTCGAAATGCAGCGGCTGCACCGCACTGGCCTGCTGCTCGCCGAGCGTGTCGGCGTACTCGGCCAGCAGGTTGCTGCGCACCACATGCACGATGCGCAGGCCCGGCTCGCCCAGCGCCCAGGCCAGCGACTGGGCGCTGTGGGCCGGGGCCATGGTGAAGCCGCGCACACGCATGGCCGACAGGTTGCGGCCCAGCGCGTCATGCGAGCGGCTGAGCATCATGCGGGCGAACCAGGCGGTGTCCTTGGCGCGCAGGGCGTGCAGGGTGCGCGAGGCGCTGCAGCTGAGCAGCCGCTCGCCGAGCTGCATGCCTTGCGGGTGCAGCAGTTCGCCTTCGAACTGCACGCCGCTGCTCTGGTTCAGCGTGCGCGCCAGGCGGTCGGTGCGGGTGTGCGGCGCGCCCAGCAGCAAGGTGGCACGCTCGGGCAGCTCGGCGGGCACCATGTCGTCGGCGCTGTAGAGGCTGCAGAACGGGTCGACCAGCTCCGGGTCGAGCAGACTCAGCCGGGTGTAGGTGCAGCGCAGCTCCTGCAGCAGGCAGGGCTGACCGTCGGCGCTGCGTTCGCCCAGGTACAGGCGCAGGCCGGCGCGGTCGCCGCAGAGCATGAAGCGGGCGGCGACGTGGCCGAGCGGATCGCACAGCTCGAGGTTGCCATCGCGCAGCTGCCAGCGCTCGAAGCCGACCGGCAGGGTGCGTGCCACGCGGCCGTTGTCACGCAGCCGGATCACCCCCTGGGAGCCGCCGTCGGCGTCGCGCACCAGATAGAGCCGGCGTTCCTCGGGGGCCACCATCAGGGCAGGCTGGGCGTCGACCAGTGCATGCAGCATGGCCGCATGCGGCGAGTGCGGCTGCGCCAGCGGCAACGCGACGCGTGCCGCAGCGCTGGCGTCTTCCAGCTGGCCGCGGCGGCAGGCCAGGCGCAGCAGATCGGCCGTCTGCGCGACCAGGGTGTCGGCCGACATGTCGAGCCCGGCCAGCGGTGCCAGGGGCACCGCCGTGGCCGGTGCGGGCGGTGCCGGCATCGCGGCAGCGGGCAGGGGGGTGGGCATGGCCAGGGCAATGGCGTTCATCACGCAACTCCGTCATTCGGGGAAGCCCAGTCTAGGCAGCGCATGCCACCGGCCAAACCTGGAAAAGCGCGGTGTTTGCCGGCCAGTGTGCCGGCGAGTGTGTCGGCGAGTGTGGCGGTCAGTTTGCCGGCCGATGTGCCGGCCAGCGTGCCGGCCAGAGTGCCGGCCGATGCCGGCTGTGGCCACCGCCAGGGTGGTGGGCGCGGCCAGGGTGGTGGGCGCGGTCAGGCCAGGTCGGTCTGCGCGGCCGGTACCGTCGACGGCTGCACCAGCGCCTGCACATGGCCCAGCAGGTCGTCGTCCAGCCAGGGCTTGCGGTAGATGCCGGCCACCGCATTCAGCTGGTTCAGCTGCGCCTGCAGATCTTCATGGCCGGTGATGGCCAGGATCGGCATGGCGGCCCAGGCCGGCTGCTGCTGCGTGGCGCGGATCAGGCCCACGCCGTCCAGCCTGGGCATTTCCAGGTCGGTGACCATCAGCCCGTAGCGTCCCTGGCCCAGCAGTGCCAACGCCTCTTCGCCGTCACGCGCCAGCACCACGCGGTAGCCCGCCGGCTCGAACAGGCGGCGCAGCTTGGCCCGCACCACGGCCGAGTCGTCGACCAGCAGCAGGTCGGCCAGCAGCGGCAGGGCGGGTGCCGGCTGTGCCGGCGTGGCGGGCGCGGGCCGGGCTGCGGTGGCTGCCGGTTCCGGGGCCGGCGGCAGGCCGGGCCCGGCAGCCGGCGCGGGTGGTGCGGCCGGCGCGGGTGGTGCGGCTGGCGCAGGCGTGCGGGCGACCGGCTCGGCCGCACGGCGTTCGGCTGGCCTGGCGGTTGGCCGGCGTGGCGCTGGCGGCTTGCGGCTCACCAGGTACACCACCACGCCGCCCACCACCAGGGCGCCCAGCACCAGCGGCAGCAGCAGGTTCTGCAGGAAGTTCAGCGTGTCGAGCAGCATCGGCGGGCCTCGCAGGCGGTGGGGGCTTCGGTCGGGCAGGGGGCAGGGCAGGACAGGTGCTGCGCGCACCGGCCCTGCCGCAGTGTCGGCAGCACCTGACCACACTTCAATGCAGCAGGCCGCGGGCCGGTCCCCACAGCAGACGAAGTGCGAAAGAACCCCGCTTTGCCGGCCAGGACCTGCGCGGGCCACGGCCGCCGACACCGACCCGCCTGTAGGAGTTTGCCTGACACGCCACCCCGAAGAACCGGGACTCAAGATGGCGAATTGGCCTGATGTTGCCGCCTTGTTGCGATCCCTACAGTTCGTTTCACGCCGGGTTCACAAGTCGGCAACATGCAGACAAGCCCACCATCCCTGCCGCCACCGCAGCCACCGCAGCCACCGCAGCCACCCACAAGGCGACCACCATGAACTCTGACCAGATCCTTGCCGAAATCCGCGAAGCCAATCTGTCGTACCTGATGTTGGCCCAGACCCTGATCCGCACCGACCGCGACCAGGCCCTGTTCCGCCTGGGCCTGAGCGAAGACTCGGCAGTGATGATCGCCACGCTGTCGCCGGCGCAGATGATGAAGATCGCCTCGGGCAGCACCCTGCTGTGCCGCATGCGCTGCGACGACGACCTGGTCTGGGGCCTGCTGACCAGCCACGGCAAGAGCGCCGCCAACGAGAGCGTGAGCCGCTTGCACGCCTCCATCCTGATGGCCGGCCGGCACCAGGAAGCCGCGTGAGCTGATCCCCCCCCGAGGCGGCCAGGGCCGCTTCCCCCCAGGGGGCGGCCCCTGCAGCCCGGCCAAGCCGGTTCTGCGGCGCCCGCTGCACAAGACACCACAAGGAGAGAGAACCATGGCGCGCACCAAGAGCATCCTGACCGAAGCCAGGCAGATCGACACCGCAGTGGAGCTGATCAAGCTCGGCGCCCGACTGCAGGTGCTGGAGAGCGAGACCGACCTGAGCTACGAGCGCCTGCTGCGCCTGTACAAGGAAGTGGCCGGCAAGAGCCCCAGCAAGGGCCAGCTGCCGTTTTCCACCGACTGGTTCATGACCTGGCAGCCCAACATCCACGCCAGCCTGTTCCTGAACATCCACGAATACCTCAACAAGGTGGCTGCGCTCGACGAGATCGACACCGTGATCAAGGCCTACAAGCTCTACATCGAGCAGGTGGGCGCCCAGGGGCTGGTGCCGCAGCTGTCGGTCACCCGCGCCTGGCGGCTGGTGAAGTTCGTCGACAACGGCATGCTGACGATGACCAAGTGCAGCAAGTGTGGCGGCCACTTCGTCACCCACCCGCACGAGATCGCCCGCCACTATGTGTGCGGCCTGTGCAACCCGCCCGCGCGCGCCGGCAAGGGCCGCAACGCTGGTGCCATCCGCCTGCCGAGTGCGCAGGATTGCCTGGTCGACTGAATTTTCTGCGCACCCGGCGCTTTGGCTGGCAGGCGCGCCGGCCGATCATCCGGGGGAGTGCAGCGGCAGCGCGCTGCGGGCCAGGCCCGCCGGCTGCCGCACCCAGGTTTCTTGCTTGTCTCCTCCTGGCACAGTTGCTGTGCCTTCTGGGCGGGGCCTCTCGGGGTCCCGCCCATTTTTCTTTCTGCCGGCTGCGCTGCCAGGGCCCGGCTTTTCTGGCGACCACGGGCCGCTGCCACCACCCACACTGCGGCCATGCCAGCCCGGTCGTCCACTGCCCGCAGCCTTGCCGCGCGACGGCGCCGCCTGGCGCTGCCCTGGCCGCTGCCGGCGCTGGCTGCCTGGCTCACGGCCTGGATCCTGCTGTGGCTGCTGCTGCCGCAGGCGGCTGTCCACGCATGGCCGCCCTCCTGGCCCTGGCTGCTGGCGGCCGCCGCCGGCGCCGTGCTGGCCGCGCTGCCGCGCCAGGTCAGCGGCTGGCGGCGGGTGTTCATGGCGACGGGCTTTCCGGTGTCGGCGGCGCTGTCGGGCGCTGCCGGATCGGTGCCGGCCTGGGCCTGGCTGCTGCCGCTGGCGCTGCTGCTGGCGGCCTATCCGCTGCGTGCCTGGCGTGATGCACCGCTGTTTCCCACCCCGGCCGACGCGCTGGATGGCCTGGCCGGGCAATTGCCGCTGCCGCCCGGTGCCCGGGTGCTGGACGCCGGTTGCGGCCTGGGCCACGGCCTGGCAGCGCTGCGCCGCGCCTGGCCGCAGGCGTGCATCGAGGGCATCGAGTGGAGTCGGCCGCTGCGCCTGGCTGCGGCGCTGCGCTGCCGCTGGGCCCGGGTGCGCCAGGGCGACATGTGGGCCGACGACTGGCGCGGCTGCGACCTGGTCTACCTGTTCCAGCGGCCCGAGAGCATGGCCCGGGCCTGGGCCAAGGCCGAGGCCGAACTGGCGCCGGGCGCCTGGCTGGTGAGCCTGGCCTTCGAGGTGCCGGGCCGGCGCGCCGATCTGGTGCTGGGCCCGGCCGGCACACGCCGGGTGTGGGCCTACCGGGTGGGCGCCGCGCCGGCCGGCTCAACTCGCCCCGACCCCTGCCGATAACTGGCACAGGCCTTGTCAGCTGCCGCAATCCGCGGCGCGGGCCGCATCGCACAGCGCAAAACCATGTTCGTCATCATCGGTTGGGTTGTCGTCCTGGTCTGCATCTTCGGGACGTTCATTGCCCACGGCGGCAACATGGGCCCGATCCTCAAGGCCCTGCCCTGGGAAATGGCCATGATCGGCGGCGCCACGCTGGGCGCTTTTCTGGTGAACAACCAGATGGTGGTGATCAAGTCGACGATCGCCGGCGCTATCAGCTGTTTCAAGGGCAGCAAGTACACCAAGGCGCGCTACATGGAGCTGCTGGCCCTGATGTTCGACATCCTGCAGAAAGCGCGCAAGGAAGGCCTGATGTCGATCGAGAAGGATGTCGAAGACCCGCACAGCAGCCCACTGTTCCAGAAGTATCCGGGCGTGGGCAACGACCACCACGTGACCGAGTTCATCACCGACTACCTGCGCATGATGGTGTCGGGCAACCTGAACGCGCACGAGATCGAGTCGCTGATGGACAGCGAGATCGATACCCACCACCACGAGGCCCACGCACCGGTGGCCGCCATCCAGCGCGTGGCCGGCGGCCTGCCGGCTTTCGGCATCGTGGCTGCCGTGCTGGGCGTGGTCAAGACCATGGGCAGCGTCGGCCAACCGCCAGCAGTGCTGGGCGCGATGATCGGTTCGGCCCTGGTCGGCACCTTCCTGGGCATCTTGCTGGCCTACGCCTTTGCCGAACCGATGGCTGGTCTGCTGGAGCAGAAGGTCGAAGAGAGCGGCAAGGAACTGCAGTGCATCAAGACCACCCTGCTGGCCAGCATGCAGGGCTATGCGCCGCAGGTGGCCATCGAGTTCGGCCGCAAGGTGCTGCTGTCGACCGTGCGCCCAAGCTTCAGCGAGCTCGAAGCCCACGTGAAGAAGAAATGATGCAACGTCCGGTTGAAGCGCCTTCGTTTCCTGCCCCCCGTGCGGGTGGCGCCTGTGGCCCGGCCACACCGGTGCCACGGCAGCCGCCTGACACCTCGACCGGAGCAGCGTGATGGCCGGAGACGCGAAGAAGCTCCAGCCGATCATCGTCAAGAAGATCAAGAAGAACGGCCACGTGGCACATGGCGGGGCATGGAAGATCGCCTACGCCGACTTCGTGACCGCGATGATGGCCTTCTTCCTGCTGATGTGGCTGCTGGGCAGCACCAGCGAGGGCGACAAGAAAGGCATTGCCGACTACTTCCAGAGCCCGCTGAAGGTGGCGCTGCTCCACGGCGGCTCGGGCTCGGGCGATTCGTCATCGTTGATCAAGGGCGGCGGGCAGGACCTGACCCGCTCGGGCGGCCAGGTCAAGCGCGGCGACGTGGAAGCACCGCGCAACACCGTCAACCTGCAGGCGCTGCGCCACGAACAGCGGGTGGCCGAGGCCACCAAGTTGCAGGAGCTGAGCGAGCATGTCGAGAGCGAGCTCAAGAACAACCCCAAGCTGGCGCAGTTCGCCTCGCAGATCAAGCTGGACCACACCCGCGACGGGTTGCGCATCCAGATCGTCGACGGGCTCAGCCGGCCGATGTTCGACAGCGGCAGCGCGGTCGTCAAACCTTACATGCGCGAACTGCTGCGCGCCATCGGCAGCGTGCTGGTGGAGGTGCCCAACCGGCTGACGCTGGAAGGCCACACCGATGCCCAGCCCTTCGGCGCGGGTGATGCCGGCTACAGCAACTGGGAGCTGTCGGCCGACCGGGCCAATGCCTCGCGCCGCGAGCTGTTGGCCGGCGGCCTGACCGAGGAGCGCGTGCTGCGGGTGCAGGGCCTGGCCAGCAGCCAGCCCTTCAATCGCGACGACCCGGTCGACCCGCAGAACCGCCGCATCAGCATCATCGTGATGAACCGCGACGCCGAAGACCGCTTCTACCGCCCCACTGCCGACCGGGTGGAACCCCAGCAGCCGGAAACCGAGCCGACCATCCGCCCGGAAAGGCCGACGCTGGTGTCAAGTCCGGGCTCGGCCGGCCGATAAGGCCACATCGGACGCTCCGACACCCCCCAACCACAGCTCCCCAGCCCCAGCCCCGAGGACAGACATGAGCAACCCATCCGACCTCAAGTTCCTGGTCGTCGACGACTTCTCCACCATGCGCCGCATCGTGCGCGGCCTGCTCAAGGAAATGGGCTGCAACAACGTGGAAGAAGCCGAAGACGGCGCCGTCGCCCTGCAGATGCTCAAGACCAACCGCTACGACTTCATCGTCAGCGACATCAACATGCCCAACATGAACGGCTTCGACCTGCTCAAGGCCGTCAAGGCCGATGCGGGCCTGAAGCACATCCCGGTGCTGATGGTGACGGCCGAGGCGCGCAAGGAGGACATCCTGCTGGCTGCCCAGAGTGGTGCCGCCGGCTACGTGGTCAAGCCCTTCACCAAGGCCACGCTGGAAGAAAAAGTCACCAAGATCATGCAGAAGCTGGCCGCCACGGCCTGATGGACCCACCTTGAGGAGTTCCCCATGAAGATGGAAAACATCGCTGCCCTGGTGCCTGAACAAGGCGCGGCGGCATCGCCCGAGGTGTTCCAGCAGATCGGCACCATCACCCGCCTGCTGCACGACACCATGCAGCAGCTGGGTGTGATGCCCAAGCTGCAGGTGGCCACCGACGGTCTGCCCGACGCGCGCAGCCGCCTGAGCTACATCGCCACCAAGACTGCGGCCGCGGCCGACAAGGTGCTGACCTCGGTGGACCAGGCCAAGGCCGAACACACCGCCATCGCCGAACAGACGCGCGCCCTGGCCGCCGCGCTGCTGGCCGACCCGGTGAAGGCGGTGGCCTCGGGCGCGGTGTTCAACTTCGTCAACGATGTCGAGGCGCGGACCAAGGTGATCGACGCCCACCTCACCGACATCATGATGGCGCAGGACTTTCACGACCTCACCGGCCAGGTGGTGGCCAAGGTGGTGGCCCTGGCCAACGACCTGGAAGACAGCCTGGTCAAGCTGCTGGTGCAAGTGGTGCCGCCCGACCAGCGCGAGAAGGTCGACCCGAACGTGCTGCATGGCCCGGTGGTCAACCCCGAAGGCCGCACCGACGTGGTCAGCAACCAGGGTGAGGTCGACGACCTGCTGGCCAGCCTGGGTTTTTGACGTCCGCGTGCACGCAACACATGGCGGCCTGCGGGCCGCCTTTTGCTTGGTGCCGCGCTGCAGCGCAGGCCGCTCAAGGCGCACCCACAGGCGCCGATAACAAGGCCATGTCCGCGGCAATGCAGCCACCGGCACATGCACACCAACGAACCAAAGAGATCGACGATGAACGTTCGCAACCTGACATTGGCGCGCCGCCTGGGCCTGAGTTTCGCTGCGCTGGTGCTGTTGGCCATGTGCAGCAGCGGCCTGGGGCTCTACAAGATGGCGCAGATTCAGGCTGCGCTGGACGACGTGGTGCTGGTCAACAACCAAAAAACCGCATTGCTCAACACCATGTCGGACTCGGTGCACGTGGTGGCGCGCGTCACCCGCACCCTGGTGTTGCTGACCGACGCCGCTGAATCGCAGGTCGAGCTCCAGAAGATCGACGGCGCCCGTGCCCGCTACAACGCGGCCGAAGCAGCCTTGTACAAGCTGCCAACGACCCCGGACGCCCAGGCCCAGCGCGACGCCATCGACACCGCCCGCGACAAGGCCCGCAGTCTCAACGACCAGGCCATCAAGGCCGGTCTGGCCAATGAATTCGAGGTGGCCACCACCCTGCTGCTGAAGAAGTCCGGGCCCGCGGTGGCAGACTGGCAGGATGCGCTGGCCCGCAACATCGACCACCAGGAAGCCAGCAACAAGAAGCACCACGCGGCGGCCACGGCCGACTATGCGGCTGCCCGCAACCTGATCTTCGGCTTTGCCGTGCTGTCGATGCTGGCCGCTGGGGCCCTGGCCACGTTGGTGGTGCGCGGCGTGGTGGCCGACCTGGGCGGAGAGCCCGCCGATGCCCGGCGTGTGGCCATAGGCATCGCCGACGGCGACCTGACCTTGGCGGTGCCGGTGCGCGCGGGCGACACCCGCAGCCTGATGGCGGCGATGGGCAACATGCGTTCACGCCTGGCCGACCTGGTCGGCGAGGTGCGCCGCAGCAGTGACAGCATCGCCACCGGCTCGGCGCAGATCGCCACCGGCAACGCCGACCTGAGCCAGCGCACCGAAGAGCAGGCCAGCAACCTGCAGCAGACGGCTGCATCGATGGAGCAGCTGACCGGCACGGTGAAGAACAACGCCGAGACCGCGCAGCAGGCCAACCAGTTGGCCAGCGGCGCATCGGCCGCAGCCGCCCATGGTGGTGAAGTGGTGGGCCAGGTGGTGGCGACGATGCAGGACATCGCCGCGTCATCGCGCAAGATCTCCGACATCATCGGCGTGATCGACGGCATCGCTTTCCAGACCAACATCCTGGCGCTGAACGCGGCGGTGGAAGCCGCCCGGGCCGGCGAGCAGGGCCGCGGCTTTGCGGTGGTGGCCAGCGAGGTGCGCAGCCTGGCCCAGCGCTCGGCCCAT